>DASQFE010000001.1:0-1530 GCA_035633295.1 Ilumatobacteraceae bacterium
CGTTGGCAGCTCGTTCTACGTTCGCCACTGGGCATCGACCGGGTGGCTCCGCGACGACATCACCATCGACCACGCGATCGACACCGTCTGGGCACTCAACTCACCACAACCCCGCTGGCTCCTCCTCGATCACGGCTGGAGTGAGGAGCACTACACCCAGTGGCTCGCCAGCCTCATCCAGCACGCGATCTTCACCGACGACCTGCATGGCTGAACAGCCCCAGTTCGTAGCCTCTCAACGTCGCCCACCACTTGCTGTCGGCTTGAAGTTGCCGTTCGAAGGCACGCACATCGTTCAACTCTCTCGCACAACGGATCCGTCCGGGACTGTGGATTTACGGCGCCGCAATCGGGCCGTACCGGGTCCGGGATCATGCAGTGTGCGGCTTGGGCCGCGATGCGGCGCGGCCTGGCTGCTGAGAACCGGGTTACGGAGCGCATGATCTGTGCGGCTCTCCCTGATCGACCACCGGTACGCCCGTTTGCCGGTTGCGACCGGCGTCGGAGGCCGGCGTCAATGGACGACGACCGCCAGACCGGAGCGATTGTCAACCAGCCGTTCGCGACCTGTAGGCCGCGGCCTTGGCGCGAACTGGCAGGCGAGCGAACAGTACCGACGGCCTCTGTTCTTGCTCAGGTCGTAGAAGAATCACCCGCATTCAGCAGCACGGCACGAACTGACTCTCGACTCTCGACCATCGCCGTGCGAGTGGCGCCCGGGTTCGCTCATCTTCACCGGGAGAGTAGATCCGCCGTGATGTCGACGTGACCGGCGTGCTGGAAGAGCTCTTCGATGACGTGCAGACAGATCGAAGCGGTCGTCCAGGGCCACGCACGGTCTTGCATGATGGCGGACTCGAGGTAGGCGGACTTGGGAACCGGCGTTCGAACGACCTGATCGACCAGCTCGGGCAGTGTGGATCTGAACTGCGCAACGACCTCTTGCAGATCCGCCACCGTGCCCGACGATTGGAACTCTGCGCTGCGATTTCGATCAGACGGTCGACCGAGGACCGCATGCTCGAGCCACCACTCAGTGACCCCTGTGCAGTGCACGACGAGGGCGAACACCGAGTTGGCGCCGTCGAGGTCCGGGCGCTCGCTGACTCGTGATCCCAACACGGCCGCCTTCGCCAACATCCGATCGAACCCAAGATTGATGAAGGCGAGTATGTCGGTCGCCTCAACGTCGACCACGAGTCGATCCTACTGCGAACTCAACGAGCGGCCGCTGACCGGCCCGCTCGGTATCGGCACGTATTCGCTGGGCTACCCGCTCCTCAGTGCTCCTTGGGTTCAGATGGTCGTCGCGCCGCGTTGTGGCTACAACTCAGGAGCATTGGCGTGCCGAGGGCTGGCTACGGTGCGCTACGTGTCGCAAACGTCTCCAAAGCCTGTTCTGTTCGACTGCGATCCGGGTATCGACGACGCATTCGCGTTGGCGATGGCACACGCAAGCCCCGACGTCGTGATCGAGGCAGTGACCACGACCTTCGGAAACGTTGGCCTCGACAACACGACGAACAACGC
>DASQFE010000002.1:0-5003 GCA_035633295.1 Ilumatobacteraceae bacterium
GCTCGCTGTCTTCGCCGGCCAACGCATTGAGCACGACGTTGAAGTCGTCGAGGTCGACCGCAGCAAGTGCCTCGCGTACGGCCATGACGGTCATCTCGATCTGGCGGATGCGCAGGTCCGACACCGTGGGGACGGTGGCGATCTCGAACTTCTGCTTTGTCAGCCGCTCGATGTTCTCCAGCCCGCGACGTTCACGTGGCTCGGCCAGTGTGATGGCGACGCCCTCGCGGCCCGCACGCCCGACGCGCCCGATGCGGTGCACGTAGCTCTCGGCAGCCGACGGCACGTCGTAGTTGACAACATGGGTGAGCGTGTCGATGTCGAGGCCGCGGGCGGCGACGTCCGTCGCGACCAGCAGCTCGGCGGTGCCGTCGCGCAGCCGGGCCATGACCCGGTCGCGTTGCGTCTGGTCCATCCCACCGTGCAGCGCCTCCGCTCGGTAGCCGCGAGCGTTCATCGTCTCGGTGAGCTGATCGACTTCGGTTCGGGTCCGACAGAACACGAGCGCCGACTTCGGCGCCTCGATGTCGAGGATCCGCCCGAGCGCCGACGGCTTGTGAGCACGCTGCACCACGTAGACCGTCTGGCGCACGAGCGCCTTCGAACCCGGCGCCGCATCGGCCCGACCGATCATGATCCGGGCCGGATCCGTCTGGTACCGCTTGGCGATGGAGGTGATACGCGCCGGCATGGTTGCCGAGAACAGCACGGTCTGACGTTCGTCGGGGGTGCTCTCGAGGATCGACTCGATGTCGTCGGTGAAGCCCATGTCGAGCATCTCGTCGGCCTCGTCGAGGATGACCGTCTTGATTGCATCGAGCGCGAGCGATCCTCGACCGATGTGATCGAGAGCCCGCCCGGGCGTGGCGACGACGACGTGCACGCCGCGGTCGAGCGCCTGCAGCTGTCGTTGGATCGGCTGGCCACCGAAGATCGGGACCACCTTGACGCCGAGCTCGCGGCCGTAGCGGAACATCGCCTCGCTGACCTGCACGGCCAGCTCACGGGTCGGCACCAACACCAGGACCTGTGGTTCTCGGCGATTGACATCGATGAGCTGGAGCGCCGGCAACGCAAACGCCGCGGTCTTGCCGGTGCCGGTCGCTGCCTGGCCGAGCAGGTCGCGTCCCGTCAGCAGGAGTGGGATCGTCTCACTCTGGATCGGCGTCGGCTCCTCGTACCCGAGGTCGTCGAGCGCCGAGAGCAGTTCGTCGCGCAGGCCGAGCGTTGCGAAGCCGCTCACGCCCTGCTCAGCCGCGCCCTGCTCGGGTTCGGGCTGGTCGGGTCCGGTCGGCGCGGAATCGGTGTCGTGCGACTCGTGGTGTCTGACACCATCAGTTCCGTCGGGGGTGATTTCGTCGTCGTTCATCGCGTGCTCCTGCAGGGGGAATTGGACAACGATACGAACGTTGCGGCCCGGATCGAACAGAATGTTCCATGGCCTACATCGCCGACCGAGTCGCCCACGACGCCGACGCTCACATCATGGAGCCTCCGAACTGGCTGCGTGACCACGCCGATCCCGACATCCGCGACCGAATCGAACGCCCCGGCTACGCCAACGAGCTCGTGCAGACCGGCGATGCCGACCGCTACGCCGAGTTGGGTTCCGACCAGGAACGCATCGACGCCGTGTTCGCTCGCCTCGCCGAAAGGCATCGGACCGAGGAGTTCCTCGCCAACGAGGCCGTCGATGTGATGAACCGCAAGAACTTCGCGGCGACCGGATCGTTCCTCGCTGAGGATCGGCCGCGCGTCCTCGACTTCATCGGCGTGCAGAGCCAGCTGCTGTTCAACACCTTCCACAACAGCCGCCTCTATCAGTGGGAACACCAGCCCGACCTCGATCTTGCCTACGGCACCGCCCGCGCCCACAACCGCGGGATGGTCGAGTTCTGCTCGGTCGATCCCCGCCTGTTGGCCACGTGCTACGTGCCGCTCGTCGACTTCGATCGCGCCGATGCCATGGCCGGCGAGGCGATCGAGATGGGCGCCGCAGCGCTGCTCGTCGCCTCCGGCTGCCCGATGGGTCATTCGCCGTCGCACATCGCACTCGACCCGGTCTGGCGACAGGCCGAGGAGGCTGGCATCCCGGTCGTGTTCCACGTCGGTGGCACCG
This sequence comes from Ilumatobacteraceae bacterium, assembly GCA_035633295.1. Taxonomy (GTDB): domain Bacteria; phylum Actinomycetota; class Acidimicrobiia; order Acidimicrobiales; family Ilumatobacteraceae; genus Sva-07. Next base: position 2,120 of record DASQFE010000002.1, read on the forward strand.
GTGACCTGATTGACCGCGCCTACTTCGACAATGGGCTGCCGATCCCCGCTGACTTCCACGGTGGCGCGGAGAACTTCCGCTCCGTCGACTACATGGCCATCCCGTTCCCGCCGATGCAGACGCTCGCCACGTTGATCTTCGATGGCGTCCTCGATCGATTCCCCGACCTGCGTATCGGCGTCATCGAGCAGGGATGCAGCTGGCTGCCGAGCTGGATGAAGCAGATGGAGTCGGCCATTGACGCCTTCGGTCGCCACGAGGAGCGCCTGCAACACCTGTCGCTGCGACCCAGCGAGTTCGTCGAGCGCCAGGTTCGGGTGACGCCGTATCCGACCGAGGACATCGGCTGGGTGACCGACCAGGTCGGGCCCGACATCTTGCTCTTCAGCACCGATTACCCGCATGTCGAGGGTGGCCGTCGTCCGTTCGAGCGCTTCGAGAAGAGCCTCGGCGAGGCATCCGAGGAGACCCGCCGGAAGTTCTATGCCGACAACTTCGTCGACCTCATGGGCACCGCTGTTTCCGCTCTTGTCTGAGCCGAGGTGGGCGCTTCACCTGCGTAGCAGGAGTGTGAGCCGGCGTTGAACGTCGGGGTCCGCGAGGAGCTCCGACGTCGGCACGTTGAGGCGGCGGCGCCAGATCTCCGGCACGACGCGGCCCGGCAGGTTGTGAGGTCGTGTCTCACCGACAAGGTCGTCGAGATCGGCGATCACCAGGTAGGCGTCGCTGTACGACAGGCGGATCAGCATCTGTTCGAGCATGTCCTGCCACGTGTCGTCGACCTCGACGCCGTGCGCGGCACCGACGCGCGCCCGATAGCCGACCGTGTCGAGCTCGTCGACCGCCACTGCGAGCGGCGCCATGTCGTGGGTCCGGATACCGGCGACGACGCGAGCGGGGATGTGCGGCAACGGATCGAGGTCGAGGTTGAACTGCTCCTCGTACATCCCCAGCATGTCCCACCGGTCGAATGCGTCGGAGACCTCGGGAGGCACCGTGCCGAGGTCTTCGCCGACAATGGTGACGCCCACCGCCGACGCACTGGCCGCGATCACGGCGAGGATCTCCTCGCGCTGGTAGTGGACGTACGCACCCTGGTGCGCGGGCAGACCGGCGGGAACCCACCAGAGACGCTCGATGGCCATGGCGTGATCGATGCGCAGAATGTCGGCGTGACGTCCGACCCGAGCGATGAGGTCTCGCCACAGCCGCTGGCCGCTCGCGTGCATTGCTGACGGCAACGGCGGAGGGAATCCCCAGTCCTGGCCGTCGGCGAAGAAGATGTCGGGAGGCGCACCGACGCTCATCGCATCGGCGAACATCGATCCGTCGGCCCACACCTCGTAGCCGTGAGGGTGCGAACCGATCGGGAGGTCGAGTGCCAGCGCGGCCGCGTTGGGGTCGTCGGCGATGGCACGCAGTTGTTGATCGGCGAGATGCTGCGCGAGAACGTGCGATGCCTCGACATGCTCGTCGGCGCCCGCTTCGCGACCGGCCAGGAAGCGGGCGTAGTCGGCCACATCGGGATGTTCCTCGACGAACGCTCGCAGGTGCACGCGCTGATCGGCGTCCAGTCGCCGCGTGGCTTCCAGCAGCTGGGTGCGTCGCCGAGCGCCGAGCGCGCGCCAATCGACGTGATCGGTGAGTACCGGTGCTGGCGCATCAGGGAGGCCCTCGTCGTCGAGGTAGACCTCGTTCCAGTGCAGCCGACTGATCGGCGAATACGGGCTCGGGTCGAACGGATCGTCGAGGAACGTCGAGTAGAGGGGAAGTGTCGCGAGCACATCGATGCCCGACGACTTCAACGATCTCGCCAGTTCGTGGAGATGCCTGAACGACGGCAGCGGCCGGTCGGCTTCCCATAGGGCATACGCGGGCACGAACAGCCCTGCGGTCCGCTCGAAATCGGCGCTGCGCGGCATCGCCGCCGGGGCCACGACCACCACGCTCTCGCCGGCGCCGCGGTCGGTGACGAAGCTCAGCCGGTGACATCCCAACGGCAGGTCGGCGGGAACCTGCAGGAGGTCGTGATCGTCGCCATGGACGACCACGACGTCGACTGCCTGGCCCTCGACGGAGATCGACGCAGCGGTCACCCGCCCGGCGATGGCAACCGGGGCCAGAGGGTCGGTGTGCAACGGCGGTGTCAATCGGGTGGTCGACGCGGCGGCGATCCGGTCGGCTTCGAGCACTTCCACGATGCGTTCCAGCGCGACGTCGTCGGCGTGGTGCAGTTCATGGCGGACGTCGTGGTAGCTGGTTTGCACGCCGAGTTCGCGGGCGCGAACCCGCAGCGTTGTGTCGGTGTCTGCCACGGGCTGAATCGTGCGGGACGGTCTGACGGGACGGGTTCAGCCCGGGCGGGCCGGCGGCACGTCGTCGTAGTGCTCGACCGTGTCGATCGGCCGTGGGGTTGCATCGTCGGGATCGAGCCCTGCAGAGCGAAGGGCTCGGCGTTGGCGTAGCAGGTCCCAACTCTGGTCGAGCTGTTCCTTCACGGCGGCCAGTCGGACACGGTCGGAATCCGTGGCGGTGCCGTCGGATTCCCTGGTCAGCAGCTCGTGTTCCTCGTGGGCCAGATCATTGATCCTCCCGGTGATTGCGTCATCCATGACAACCTCCTGGCATCACTGTACGTCGCAGTGGTGCAACGGCGTCAGTCGCCGGCGACCGGTGACAGGTCGCCCGCACCGCCGCCGGCGAGCGGCGCAGCCTGATGGTGCAGCTTGGCTTCTCCTGCCTCGATCGCTTCGAGCAGATGGATCGAGATGTCGGCGACGCGAACCTGGTCCTCCTCGTAGCCGGCGCCCTTCACGCCGTCGTCGAGCATGATGTAACAGAACGGACACGCAGTGGCGACACGGCTCGCACCAGTGGAGATGGC
>DASQFE010000003.1:0-4424 GCA_035633295.1 Ilumatobacteraceae bacterium
CAAGTGCGGTGCGGGCGGCATGGCCGGCCCATGGGGCCGGAACCATGATCGATGCGCATGTCGCCACCCCGTCGTGCAGCGCTTCGAAAACCCCGACATTGGCGGCGTGGCACGATCCGAGGTCGTCGCAGGAGATGATCACCAGACGATCGTCGGGCCGATGCCCGAGACGTTCGGCGAGGGAGATCTCAACGGTCACCGCGGCGACGCTACCGGACGGTCAGGACGAGCAGGTCGACCAAAGGCCGAGTCCGGCGGCCTCGGCACTGCGGGCCGTCTCGGCGAAGTCGCGGGCGAACGTGGAGTTGGGTTCGATCGTCATCGGTGTTGCGTAGCCCTGCCGGATGATCTCCATGTTGACGAAGGTACCGGTGCTGCCATCGGTGAGCACGTAGACGTAACCGAGCAGTCGGCCGTAGTCGTCGCGACCGACGACGTCGCGCTCGATCCGCACCGTGGATCCAACTGGGAGCAGCGACGTAGTGAACGCAGTCGCCTCGGGCCCGTAACACTCGATCGGAGCGTTCGGCTTCTTCGTTTCGGGTGTGTCGATACCGATCAGTCGCACACGCTCGTCGCGTCCGCCGATCCGCACGTCAATCGTGTCGCCATCGACCACGTGCGTGATCGTCGCTGTGCCATCGGTTGGCGCGGGATCGCCTCCGTTGCAGCCTGCGACGACGGCAAGCACACAGCACACTGCTCCGAGATGGCGCACCTGGCCGTTCTACCCGCACCTGCCTACACCTTCCTACTCCTTCCTCCGTCACCGTGTTTGTGTGACAGTTCGGTTGGGACGTCCCAATGGAACTGCAACGCAAACCGGAATGGAGGGGGAGTGGGGCTGGTCAGAGGCGTTCGATGATGGTGCCGGTGCCGATGCCGCCGCCGCAGCACATCGACACGAGGGCGTAGCGCCCGCCGGTGCGCTCGAGCTCCCACAGGGCCTTGGTGAGCAGGAACGCACCCGTGCCGCCGAGCGGGTGGCCGAGAGCGATCGCACCACCGTTCGGGTTGGTCTTGGCGAGATCGGCACCGACCTCTTTGGCCCAGGCGAGCACCACCGAGGCGAAGGCTTCGTTGATCTCGAACACGTCGATGTCGTCGATCGACAGCCCGGTACGCCCGAGCAGGTGCTGCGTTGCGTCGATGGGCCCGGTGAGCATCAGTACCGGATCGGTCCCCACGAGGCACGTATCGACGATGCGCGCCTTCGGTGTGAGGCCCAGCGCACTGGCCTTGTCCTCGGTGATCATCATCACGGCGGCAGCGCCGTCGGAGATCTGCGACGAGTTGCCGGCCGTGTGGACACCGTTCTCGCGAGCGACGGGCTTGAGCGACGCCAGCTTCTCGAGCGTGGTCTCGCGGAGCCCTTCGTCGCGCGCCACCGTGTGTGTGGTGCCGGTGAACTGGCCCTCCTCGTCGATGTCGGGGGCCTCGACAGTGACGTACTGGCCGGCGAACCGATCTTCGGCCCACGCCTGCGCGGCGCGCTGCTGCGAAGCGAATCCGAAGGCATCGGTGTCGTCGCGAGTGATGCCCCACTTGTCGGCGATGCGCTCGGCGCCCTCGAACTGCGAGGTCATCTCGTACTGCGCGAAATAGGTCTTGGGCACCGGGCTGCCGAGCCCGAGCGCCTTGCCGCCCGCGCTGCCGATCGGGATCCGGCTCATCGACTCGACGCCGCACGCGAGCGCCACGTCGACCACACCTGCGCCGACGAGCGCCGACGCGAGGTTCGTGGCCTGCTGGCTCGATCCGCACTGCGTGTCGACCGTGGTCGCCGCCACCGTCAACGGCAGCCCCGCCGACAGCCAAGCGTTGCGCGTGATGTTGAAGGTCTGCTCGCCGACCTGGCTGACGCAGCCGCCGACGACCTGGCCGACTTCGCTCGGGTCGATCCCGGTCCGATCGATGATGGCCCGCTGAACGGTGCCGAGCACCTCGGCGGGATGCATGGTGGACAGGCCGCCGCCGCGCTTGCCGATAGGCGTGCGGACGGCATCGACGATCACAACATCAGACATGTCGTCGACGGTAGTTCGCGACCCGCCGTCGGTTTCAGCCCAGCCAAACCGTCACACGGTGCCGGGTCAAACGTGACGGAATGCGCCGGGTCGACGTCAGGCCTCGGCGAGCCACTCGTCGATCAGGCGGCGGGCCACCGAGATTCCCGGTGGGATCGTGGGAAGCGCATCACGGCGATACCAGTTGGCGTCGGCGATCTCGGTCTCGTCGAGCACAAGGTCGCCGGTGCGGTACTCGGCGCGGAAGCCGATCATCAGGCTGTGGGGGAACGGCCACGGCTGGCTCGCCCGATAGGTGACACTGCCAACCGTGATGCCCACTTCCTCGGCGACCTCCCGCACGACCGCGCCCTCGAGGTCTTCGCCGGCCTCGACGAAACCGGCGAGACACGAATACATGGGTATCGGAAAGTTGACACCTCGAGCGAGCAGAGCCTCCTGATCCGGTCCCGGCTCGCCTCGGGTGACCAGGACGATCATCGCCGGGGCGAGGCGCGGGTAGGCAACCAATCCGCACGCCGGGCACTTCATGCCCCGCTCGCCGGATGATGGCCCGGTCGGGGTGCCGCATCGGCCGCAGAACCGGTGGGTGCGCGCCCATTCGACGATTTGCACGGCGCGTCCTGCGGCCATCCACTCGCTCTGTGCTGCCCGGGCGAAGTAGCTGAACAGGTCGAGTGCGGAACCGTACGACGGATCGTCGGCGTCGGCCGGAACATCGACGGCCCACCACGCATCTCCTTCCACGATTCCGACCACGTGGCATTCCCACGATTCGTCGGCGAGTTCGGTGTCGACGAACACCGACGTGCCGATCACGTGGATGTATCGGTGTCCACCGGTGTGATCAGCCGGCTCGACATTCAGCGCCAGGTACAGGTCGGACGAGTTCAGGTGCGGTGTGGCGGGATCCATCGGACCCATGCGTAGCACGCGTCCGGTTGGCGCCCTCCAACGGCGGATGGATGGATCCTGAAGTGCATCCGGTGTCGGCGCGCTTGCGCCGGGTCAACGTGACGAAACGTCATGTTTGACCCGGCACCGTCGCTACAATGCGCAGTCACATATCTGAAGGGGAGTACCCCTCGAGGTCCGTCGTCAACACGCTCCACTCGGAGTCGGCGGGGCCAGCCCGATGGGCGGGGAGACCTTCAGCGAACCCATCTACGTTTGCTGAAAGCTGGACATGAGCGCCCCCACGACCGTTTCCACTCCCATCGAGAACGCTTCCGCTGCGGTCGAACCGTGGCACCGTCAGTCAGTTGACGTCGTGTTGGACGGCCTCGGTGGGTCGCTCGATGGGATCAGCGCGACCGAGGCGGCAGCACGGCTCGACGAGTTCGGGCCGAACGAACTCACCGAGTCCAAGGGCACGAGCAAACTCCGCCTGATCTGGCAGCAGATCTCCTCGATCATGGTGCTCATCCTGATCGGAGCGGCGCTGTTGTCGCTGGCGCTCGGCAAGTACCTCGAAGCCGGCGCGATCGGTGCGATCGTCGTGCTCTTTGCCGCCCTCGGCTTCTTCCAGGAGTACCGAGCCGAACAGGCCATCGCAGCACTGAAGCGGATGGCCGTGCCATCGGCCCGCGTCACCCGTGGCGGGCTGACCACGTCGGTTCCGGTCGGCCAGCTCGTTCCCGGCGATGTGGTCCATCTCGATGCCGGTACCGTGGTGCCCGCCGACATGCGGCTCATCGAAGTCGCAAGCCTGCGTATCGAGGAGGCCGCGCTCACCGGCGAATCCGAGCCGGTCGACAAGCAGGTGGAAGCCGTCGACCGTGACGGTCTCGCCCTCGGTGACCGGATCTGTATGGCGTACTCCGGCACGCAGGTGAGCGCCGGGCGTGGCAAGGGTGTCGTGGTCGCAACCGGGATGCGGACCGAACTCGGCCACATCGCCAGCCTGCTGCAGAACGTCGAATCGGAGCCCACGCCGCTCCAGCGCCGGCTCGACAGCGTGGGCAAGCAGCTGGCGCTCATTGGCGTCGGTGTTGCGATGGCCGTCGTGGTCATGGGGGCCATCGCCGGCGAGTCTGCGGCCGATCTCGTGCTCACTGCCATCAGCGTCGCCGTCGCCGTCATCCCCGAGGGTCTGCCGGCGGTCGTGACGTTCACACTCGCCATCGGCGCGCAACGCATGTTGCGGCGCCAAGCGCTGATCCGCAAGCTGCCCGCCGTCGAGACGCTTGGCTCGGTCACGGTCATCTGCTCAGACAAGACCGGGACGCTCACCGAGAACCGGATGACGGTCACCGTGCTCGACGTCGCCGGCCATGAGCTCAAGTTCGATTCCGATGCGGCGACCGGTGTTGACGCCGGGCCGCCGGCGCTGCGGTTGGCACTCGTTGCCGGCCTGTTGTGCAATGACGGAGACTTCCAGCGCACAGCCGACGGAAC
>DASQFE010000004.1:0-15766 GCA_035633295.1 Ilumatobacteraceae bacterium
GGTCTCCGAGGAGAGATCGCCGGCCTTTGCGCGCTCCGTCGCCTCCATCAAGAGCGGCACGAGAAAGCGTCCGATCCACAAAGCGTCATTGTGGTCGACGTAGAGCGAGACGAAGTCCTCGCCCGCCACCAGGTCGCCGGAGGCGATATCCGCAATGATTGCCTCCGCTGCTCGGCGGGCCTCGTCGGCGTTCTCGATGACCATGGCGAGACGATACGGCTACGTCGTGGGCTCACCGCCTCGAACTGCCGCTAGGCATGCTGCCGAGGCGCACGTCGGCGGGCAAGATGCTCCGGTGGATAATCATCAGCGAGCCGTATCGAGCCGCATGTTCGACCGGCTTCACGCTTTCGAGGATGCACAGATCGATCTGAGGACGTTGATTCGAGAACCTTCGTGGGGTATACGTCGAGGCGGACCCGCACGCGCCTGACGTGCGCGACGGTTCCGACAGTCGTTGGTCCGAACTCGAATGAACCACGAACTTCGGACCCAGCCGTGGGCGCCGAGTGGTTCATACGACGAAGGCAGACTCCGGCGGGCTATCGAAGCCCTTCGCAGCTGGCTGACGACGACCGTCCTCACGGATTCATCTACGGATCACCGCCGCTTGGCCTACCCGGCAGAGGGCGCGGAGTGCGCTATAACGCTCCGCACGATACGACTCTCGACACCCACATATCCGGCGAACTGTGCGGGGTCAGGGCTCCGATTGGGCAGCGCATAATCACTGCGAGCGCGCCGGCAGTTCGGGTCGGTTCGACGTCGTCATGCATGCGCGCACCGACCCGTCCGGTTGTCCGTGGACCCCTTTCCACTGGACGGATCGGTCGCGTGACAGCCTCCGGTGCAGCACGAGTCGGCGCGGCTGTATCTGGGGCACGAACAGCGTCTTGGGTATCTGCGTCACTGATACGGTTTGGGCATGGTCCGCACGCTTGATCTCACCAGCTGGGCGGGCCGTTGGGTTGCTCTCGACGACCACGACACAGTGGTGCGCGACGCCGAGACACTCGAGGACCTCATGGCGATCCTTGACGCTGAGGGTGCCGAGGGTGTCTCGATCATGCGTGCGCCCGTGCCGGGCGAGCCGGTGGTGTACGGGCTTGGCTGACGCCTGGCTGTACAACTACACGGACTTCGGCGAAGGACGAGGACGCAGCCCGCAACCAGTGCTACGGGCAGTGGTCGAGGTCGCGACACCGCACGCGCCGGCGACCTTCCAAGCGGTCATCGACACCGGTGGGCCGATCACCGTCGTTGCGGCCGGCCTGCTCGACACCGGAGGTCATCCGGTCGCTACGGGGACCACGATGATGCTTCGGCTCGGCGGGGCGACCCATGACGTGCCGATCTACGACCTGACTTTGGAGGTTCGCCCTCCGCCTGCGGTCGCAGCAGGTCAGCCGATTTCCTGGCGGGTGTCGTGGCGGTACTCGACCCGTGGCCGATGCAAGGCACCGCGGTCCTGCTCGGGCAGGCTGGCTTCCTCGATGCGTTCACGGTGACGTTCGGTCCCGATGGATTCGCCCTCGAACCCGCCGCTACGTTCCGCGCTCGGTTTCCGTTGGCTGAGCTTCGCTGAATCTGCGATCCGATCACGAACATCCGTTTGTCCCATATTTTGTCCCATATACGGGACAACACTGATCAACACTCAACAACACGAGCCCGCACAAAAGCCCTGGTCAAACGGCATCCATCGGACGCAACGATCCTGGCTGGACGTCTTTGAACGCATTCGTAATGCGTAGGTCGTGGGTTCGATTCCCACTCTGGGCTCCACATAACACCAGCTAGATCGGTGTTTTCCATCAAGCCTCGCTGACGAGTCGCAGTCGCATCCAAGATCCATCCAAGATTCCGATCTAGGATCTGTCATGTGAAGGGGACGCTGCGAGAGCGTCGCCCAGGCCAGCCGACCTGATCCTGCAGGGCGGCTTTCCCGACCTGAAGTGACAGGTGGCCGCGCCCGTGCGCAGCAGGCGTGCGAGCGCCGGTCAGACAGCTTCATCCCGGGCGGCGTGAAACACCACCGGAGTCGACGCCGCCGACCTCGAACTCGTGTCCGACGACCGAGTGTTCGTCTGTGTACCGGGTCTCTCGCTGCTCAGCACCCGCGACGCTTGATCCTGATCCGCTGCGTCGAAGCTCCAACGCCCGAGGACGCAAGGAACTGATCGCCGAGAGACCACACCTGGTCTGGAGTCTGTGTGAGCGCCTCTCGCCACCGATCTCAGGTCAACATCGCCGAGATCGATCGGCCAACTAGGATCCTGATCTCACCGGGTCACCGACACAATCCAACAGGACGTGCCGAATGGGCATTCACATCGGCATCGAACATCGCACGACATACCGCTTCGACCGAGCCGTTCAAATCCACCCGCACGTGCTTCGGCTGCGTCCTGCTCCGCACTGCCGAACACCAATTCTGGCGTACAGCTTGCGTGTCACGCCGAGCGAGCACTTCGTGAACTGGCAGCAGGATCCGTTCGGCAACTTCATGGCCCGGCTCGTTTTTCCAGAGCCGGCGAAGCTGCTCGACATCACCGTCGACCTCATCGCCGACCTGACCGTCATCAACCCGTTCGACTTCTTCGTCGAGGAGTCGGCCAAGGCATTCCCGTTCGTCTACGAGCCACAACTCGCACTCGACCTCGAGCCGTACCGACGGCCCGCCCAGTCGATCGGACCGAGACTGAAGCAGTGGTTGTCGGGCGTCGGCGTCCCGGTCGCGTCCACGCCGATCGCCGACTTCCTCGTTGGATTGAACCAGCGGCTCTACCACGACATCGAGTACTCGATCCGGATGGAACCGGGCGTGCAGACCCCCGACGAGACGCTCGCACGAGGCGTCGGTTCATGCCGCGACACCGGGTGGCTTCTCGTCGAGGCCCTGCGCCATCTCGGACTCGCTGCACGGTTCACGTCCGGGTACCTCGTTCAGCTGACCTCCGACCAGCCGTCGCTGACTGGGGCCGACGGTCCTCAGGCGGACTTCACCGACCTCCACGCGTGGGCAGAGGTCTACGTCCCCGGGGCCGGGTGGATCGGCCTCGACCCGACGTCGGGGCTGTTCGCCGGCGAAGGACACATTCCGCTCGCATGCACGCCGCACCCGTCCACGGCGGCGCCGATCTCCGGCAGCACCGGCCCAGCCGAGGTCACCTTCGAGTACTCCAACGTGGTACACCGCATCCGGGAGGACCCACGGGTCACGTTGCCGTACACGACCGAGCAGTGGGCCCGTATCGACGAACTCGGCGGGGAGATCGACGAGCGCCTCGCCGCCGGCGACGTGCGCCTGACGATGGGCGGCGAACCGACATTCGTGTCGATCGACGACATGGAGGGCGCCGAGTGGAACACGGCCGCCGACGGCGAGGCGAAGCGATCGCTCGCATTCGATCTCACTGTTCGCTTGCACGATCGGTTCGCAAGCGGCGGGTTGATCCAGCACGGTGAAGGCAAGTGGTACCCGGGCGAACCGCTCCCGCGCTGGCAACTCGGCATCGTGTGGCGTAACGACGGCCAACCGTTGTGGCAACGTCACGAGCTGCTTGCCGCTCCGACGACGCCGGGAGCATCAACCCTCGACGATGCACGACGTGTCGCCGATGGCATTGCCGCCCGATTCGGTCTCGGGCCCGAGCATGTCATCGCCGCACTCGAGGATCCGGTCGACCAAGCCTGGCGCGAGGCCCGCCTCCCGCAGGGCGATCCACCAGAGCGCGACGTGAACGATGACGACGACGTGGCCGACCCCGATGCCCGCGTGCGTCTGATCGAGCGTCTCGGCGGCCCGATCGGCCAACCTGTCGGATTCGTCATGCCACTTCACCCGTCACTCGATGGCACGGGCTGGGGCACGACCACCTGGAATCTTCGTCGGGGCGAGCTGTACCTGACTCCCGGCGACTCACCGATCGGCCTACGACTCCCGCTCGATTCGCTCACGTGGTCGCCGCTCCCGGTCGAGTTCGAGCGGTCACCGTTCGAGCCCCGCGGCGACCTTCTGCCAGCGGGGACACTGCCCGCCGTACCGGCAACCATCGTCGAGCGCCACGAGGCCCCACCAACGGCGATCGCGGTGGAGTCGAGAGACGGCCACGTCCGGGTGTTCCTGCCGCCGCTCGAACGCGCCGAGGACGCCGTCGAGTTGTTGGCCGTGGTCGAGTCGGTGGCCGCTGAACTCGAGTGCCCGGTTGTCGTCGAGGGCTACCCGTTGCCGCGTGACCCGCGTTTGACCACCCTGATCGTCACGCCTGATCCGGGCGTCATCGAGGTCAACGTGCAACCGAGTTCGTCGTGGAGATCGTTGCGCACCGTCGTCGAAACGCTCTACGAGGAAGCCCGCCTCACCAGGCTCGGCACCGAGAAGTTCTCCCTCGACGGGAGCCACACCGGCACCGGTGGCGGCAATCACGTCACCCTCGGAGGTGCCACACCGGCCGACAGCCCGTTGCTGCGCCGCCCCGATCTCCTGCGCAGCATGGTCACGTTCTGGCAACACCATCCCTCGCTGTCGTACCTGTTCTCCGGCCAGTTCATCGGCCCGACGAGCCAGGCCCCACGAGTCGATGAAGGGCGCGTCGACACCGTGTACGAACTGGAGATTGCGTTCGCCGAACTGGAACGTCAGGGTCCCGAGGTGCCGCCGTGGATGGTCGACCGACTGGTCCGGCATCTGCTCGTCGACCTCACCGGCAACACGCATCGTTCCGAGTTCTGTGTCGACAAGCTGTTCAGCCCCGACAGCGACCGGGGCCGACTGGGCATCCTCGAACTCCGGGCGTTCGAAATGCCACCTCACCCGCAGATGGCCCTGGTGCAATCCTTGCTCGTGCGGGCCCTCGTTGCCCGCTTCTGGGAGAACCCTTACTCGGGTCGACTCGTGCGTTGGGGCACCGACCTCTACGACCGGTACCTACTGCCCTGGTACGTCCGCGCCGACATCCACGATGTCGTTGCCGACCTGCGTCGCCACGACATCGACTTCGACATCGCATGGCTCGAACCATTCCTCGAGTTCCGCTTTCCACTCGTCGGTGACCTCGAAATCGATGACGTGCGGCTGGAGCTGCGCAACGCGATCGAACCGTGGCATGTGCTGGGCGAAGAAGTCTCCGAGTCGGGTACAGCCCGCTACGTCGATTCCTCGGTCGAGCGTCTCCAGGTGCTCATGCAAGGATTCAACGAGGCCCGCCACATCCTCACGTGCAACAATGTTCCGGTGCCGCTGCAGTCGACGAGCACGTCCGGCACCGGCGTTGCAGGCGTGCGATTCAAGGCTTGGGCCCCCTGGTCGGCGCTGCATCCGACGATCGACGCGCACGGCCCGCTGGTGTTCGATCTGATCGACCGCTGGAGCTCGAAGTCGGTTGGTGGATGCACGTACGAGATCTCGCATCCGGGTGGCCGGTCCTACGACACGTTCCCCGTGAACTCCGCAGAAGCAGAGGCTCGTCGGTACAGCAGATTCTTCAAGCATGGGCATACGCCCGGTCGAGTCGACATCGCCGAACTCGACCGGCTCGCGGCGGCGGTTCCGCACGAGTACTCCCGCACGCTCGACCTCCGTCGCCATTCGCCGACCTGATGAGTGCGAGCTCGGGCAGCCGTGACGGTGATCCATTGGCGATGATCCGGTGATCGTGTTGCCGATCGTGGACCCGATTGCCGGCTATCGGCCGCACCCCGACGGCCATGACGAGATGATGGACGCCGACGGCGACATCCGGGGTCACTGGGCCGGCGTCGCGACCGCCTACCGGGCACTGGGCACGGCAGAACTGGCGCGGCGACGCGACGAGATCCAGATGCTGCTCGAACAGGACGGAGTCACGTACAACAATCCCGCGGAGCAGCACCGCCAGAGCCGCGCCTGGACCCTCGACCCTGTTCCGTTCATCGTGCCGAGCGACGAGTGGACGGTCATCGAACGCGGCATCATCCAGCGCGCCGAACTGCTCGATCTCGTCCTCCACGACCTGTACGGCGAACGCCGACTGCTGCACACCGGCGTCGTGCCGCCGGGAATGATCCTCTCCGATCCGCAGTTCGTACGGGCCTGCGACGGCATCCGCCTTCCCGGCGACCGGCAACTCGTCGTGTTCGGCGCCGACCTTGCCCGCTCGGGCGATGGCCGCTGGATGGCACTCGGGCAGCGCACGCAGGCACCGTCGGGCGCGGCGTACGCCATGGAGAACCGACGGGTGATGTCGCGCGTGTTCCCCCACCTCTTCCGCACGACAGGGGTCCAGCGCCTCACACCGTTCATCCACGCAATGCGTTCGGCGCTGCTCGGCGCGGTGCCTGACGGCGTCGATGACCCGTCGATCGTGATCCTGTCGCCCGGCTCACTGTCGGAGACAGCCTTCGAGCACGCGTCGATCGCGGCACAGCTCGGCTATCCGCTGGTCCAGGGGTCTGACCTCCAGTCACGCAATGGTCGCGTCGGGCTCCGAACCGTCGGCGGCTGGGTGCCGGTACATGTGATTCTGCGGCGCGTCGACGCCGGCTTCTGTGATCCGTTGGAGTTGCGCTCCGATTCGACACTCGGGATTCCCGGCCTGACCGACGCGTGTCGCGCCGGCACGGTGAGCGTTGTCAACACACTCGGATCCGGTGTCCTCGAGAACGCCGGTCTCGGTGGGTTGATGAACAAGTTGGCCAGGCATCTCCTCGGCAGTGACCTCATCTTGGAGTCGGTCCCCTCGTGGTGGTGTGGCGACCCGGCGAGTCGTTCGCACGTCGTCGCCCACCTCGGAGACCTCGTGGTACGTCCGCTCTCGCGTTCGACACTCGAGCACTCGATCGACACGTCGCGGGCGAGTGCCGGCGAAATGGACGAGCTGCGACGGCGCATCCTGGCCCGCCCCCACCAATGGGTGGGACAGGAACGGATCGTGCCCAGCTCGGCGCCCGTGCTCACCGACGCGGGGATTGTTCCCCGCGCCACGGTGCTGCGCACCTTCGCCGTCGCCCACGCAGGCTCGTACGTGGCGATGCCGGGCGGGCTCGCCCGGGCAGGTTCCGTCGACCTGGCCGGCCCGATCACGAACCTTCGGGGCGCGGAGTCGAAGGACATGTGGGTGCTCGCCTCGGATGCCGCACAGGTCACCGAGTTCTGGTTCGAGGAATTCACTCCTGCGCAAACGCCTGCGGTCGACGCGCTGTCGGCTCGGGCGGCCGAGCATCTGTTCTGGCTCGGCCGGTATGCCGAGCGCGCCGAAGCGACCGTGCGGCTGATCCGCACGATCAACGCTCGGCGCGACGAATTCGACAAGGCCCCGCCCGGTCCCGGCCCCGCTTCGTTGACCGTTCTCTTCGAAGCATTGACACGGATCACCGGCACCTATCCCGGCTTCGTCGGCGACGATGCGCCGAGGCTCTTCGACGACCCGACCGACGAGTTGTTCTCACTCGTCGTCGACGAGCGGCGCCCGGGAACCGTCGCCCACGCGATTCGCCACATGTTCGAGTCGATCGACGTGGTCCGCGACCAGTTGTCGATCGACACCTGGCTCGTCGTCGGATCGCTGCAGCGAGAACTCGAACGGCTGGACAACGGCGCCGGCGACGGTGAGGATGCGACTGCGAGCGTGCTCGATGCGCTGCTCCACGGACTCCTGTCGCTGTCGGGCCTGGCGAACGAATCAATGGTGCGCGATCAGGGTTGGCAGTTCATGGAGGCGGGTCGACGGATCGAACGGGCACTGCATGTCACCGTGCTGGTTGGATCCACGCTCAACACCGAACACAGCGCACCGGTCGAGAGCCTGATCGTCGAGTCGGTGCTCACCGCCGGGGAGAGCATCATCACCGCTCGCCGCAGGTACCGGTCGTATGCGCTCACCTCCACGACGATCGACCTGCTGTTCAGCGACAGCGGCAACCCCCGATCGCTGGCCTTCCAGCTCGATCGGCTCGGCGAGAGTCTTGGGCTACTGCGTACCGATCGTGCGGCTGAGCCGACGTCCTCCACGTGGCAGTTGGTCGACGAGGTCAGCCAGTTGGTCGACGACATCGATTCGCGCCGGCTCGCTCACGTCGACGACACGGGCTACCGACCCGATCTCGATCGCTTCGTCAGCACGGTCCGCGCCAAGCTCTCGATGGTCTCGAACGCGGTCGAAGCCGAATCGTTCGCACGGTTTCGTCCACAACACGCCATGGTGGGTCTCTTCGTTCGACCGCTCGATACCCTCCACGGCAACCCGGTTGCTCCGACATGATCTACCAGGTGTCGCACAGCACGCGCTACGACTACGACGCTCCCGTCGTTGCGAGTTTCGCTGAGCTTCGTCAGTTGCCCGACGACGTCGACGGCCAAGTGTGTTTGCGTCGCTCGATCACGACCGACCCGGTAGCGGAGCACCATCGGGAGCATCGCGACTACTTCGGCAACCTGGCCGCCGTTGTGGTGGTACGCGAGCAACACACACAGCTCGTCGTCACCAGCACGAGCCTGGTCGACACCAGTGGGCGCCCCACAGGATTCGGCGACGACGGTCGCCGGCCGTGGCAGACGTACACGGTCGCGGAGGCATCCTCCGACGAACTGACTGCGGTCGAGTTCACCCTCGACTCGGCCCTCGTGACGCGCTCCGAGCAGCTCGCTGCGTACGCCCGGCCATCATTCGGGACCGACACGTCGCTCGCTGACGGTGTGACATCGCTCTGCACACGGATCCACGCCGATTTCGAGTTCGACGCGGAGGCGACCGAGATCGACACACCGATCGGCGAGGTGATGGCGATTCGAAGGGGCGTCTGTCAAGACTTCGCCCACGTGATGATCGGGTCGCTGCGGTCCTTGGGTGTGCCGGCGGCGTACGTGAGCGGCTACCTGGAGACGCTGCCCCCTCCCGGCAACGCGCGTCTGACCGGCGTCGACCGCACGCACGCGTGGGTTGGCGTCTCCCTCGGCGGCGGACGCTGGATCGGAATCGATCCGACGAACGACCAGATCGCCGGACCGCGCTACGTCACGACGGCGCGCGGCCGCGACTATGCCGACGTGCCGCCGCTGAAGGGTGTCATCTTCACCGACGCCGAGACGAGCAAACTCACGGTCTCCGTCGACGTCGCTGCGCAGTGACGGCGCCGACCGGCGTTAGCGTCAGCGCATGCAGCCGTTCCCGTGCTCGGTCTGTCAGCAGCTGCTGTTCTTCGACAACTCGACCTGTCTGCGCTGCGGTTCCCGACTGGGGTACCTCCCCGACGAGGGTCGGCTCGTGGCCGTACGGATGGTCACCGACGGCGTGGAACCAGCCGACGGCACACCGGGCATCTACCGCCCGTGCGCGAACCAGCTCGTGGCACGTTGCAACTGGCTGATACCGGCCAACGACGCTGCCGCGTTGTGTGCGAGCTGTCGACTCACGTCGGTTCGCCCGAACGACAACGAAGTCGAATCGCTCGGAGCGTTCGCTGATGCGGAAGCGGCGAAGCGGCGACTGCTCCATCAGCTGATGGCACTCCGGCTCCCCGTCGTCGACCGCTCGGTCGACGTGGTTCACGGCGTGTCCTTCGAGCTGTTGTCGTCGCGCGGTCGCAACGTGATCACCGGACACGATTCCGGGGTGATCACCCTCGACCTCTCCGAGTCGGATGACGCCCATCGCGAGTTCGTCCGACAACAGCTCGGCGAGCCGTATCGCACCGTGCTCGGCCACCTCCGCCACGAGATCGGTCACTACTACTGGGGGCGCCTCGTCCTCGACACCGGTCACCTCGACGCGTTTCGCGCCCTTTTCGGCGACGAGCGGGTGTCGTACGAGGCAGCCCTGGAACAGCACTATGCGACCGGCGCCGACGTCGACTGGTCGACAACCCACGTGAGTCAGTACGCCACGATGCATCCCTGGGAGGACTGGGCCGAGACGTTCGCCCACTACCTGCACATCGATGCCGGGCTGGCGACCGCGTCCTCGATCGGTCTTCACGTCGGCGAGCCGGCCCGATCGGCCGGACAGGCTGCCTGGGCGACACGCGAACACATCGAGATCGGTCCGATGGTGCAGTCGTGGCTGGGACTCACGATTGCGCTGAACGCAATGGCGCACTCGATCGGCCAATCGAACCTCTACCCGTTCGTGCTCTCCCCCGTCGTCGTGGAGAAGCTGGACTTCGTCCACCGAGCGATTGCGACCGAGGTGGCGTCGTGAGCACCGATCAACACCACACGCAGCACGCGGGGCACCACAACAGCCAACGCGTCGTCACCGCTCATCTCGAGGTATTCGTCGTCGACGAGGCCGACATCGTGCTGGCGATCGCGGCTGCCAGTGGGTACGAACGTGTCGACGAGCAACTGCTCGTCAGTCTCGAGGGGCGCGACGTCGGGTTCACCCAGGACGACCAGCTGTACTTCATCAAGAACGTGGGCCGCGGGCTCCTGCTCGTCGACTACCAGGCCACGATCGTCGGCGACGCGCCGGTGGCGACGGCAACGGATCTGGATGTCTTTCGCTACATCCGGCCCAGCCGGTACTGCGAGTCCGATCGGCTGGGTCCGCTCGCCCGAGCCGAGTTCACCGGGCTCACCGGAGCTGATCTGCTGGCCGGCGTATCCAGCTGGGTCGGTACCAACATCGCGTACGTCACCGGTTCGTCGCGCCCGATCGATGGGGCGGTCGCCACACTCCTCGGCCGTGAGGGCGTTTGTCGGGACTTCGCTCATCTGACTGCGGCGTTGCTGCGGGCGAACAATGTCGCCGCCCGGGTCGTGTCGGTGTACGCCCCCGGCCTCTCACCGATGGACTTCCACGTCGTCACGGAGGCCTGCATCGACGCCAACTGGTACGTCGTCGATCCGACATGCCTTGCTCCGCGTCACTCGCTCGTGCGCATCGCAACCGGATCCGATGCGTCAGACGTCGCGTTCATCACCACCCTGCGCGGCATCGTCGAGCTCAACTACATGTCGGTCACGGCGACCACCGACGGCATGCTGCCGACCGACGAAATCACCCAGCTCGCCCGCCTCCGATAGCCGCCCGGCCCACATCAGGGGCTTCGCGGGCAGCTCAGGGAGCGACCACGAGGAGGCGTGTGCTGTATACTGTGATGTATGTCGGCGACTCGCACACAGATCTATCTGACCGGGTCCCAACGTGCACGAATCGACGAGTTCGCCAGCATGGAGGGCCTGACAATGGCCGAGGTCATACGTCGCGCGCTCGATGCGTATCTCGCAAGCGAGTTCCCTGATCCCGGGCCCGCTCTCGCCAACACCTTCGGTGCCATTCCCGACGCTGCCAGCCCCGACCGAGACGAGTGGGATCGTGGCTGACCTGTTGGTCGACACCGACATCTTCATCGACCATCTCCGTGGTGCTCACGAACTCAGGGCGCGACGCCACCGGCTCCACTTCTCTGTCGTCACACGAGCCGAACTCGTCGCCGGCAACTCCGCAACCGATGCCCTCACGGCGCTGCTGGCACCGTTCAAGGAGCTCACGGTTGATCGGGCTGTCGCAGAACGGGCTGGACGAATCCGACGCGAGTCCGGAGTGCGTTTGCCCGACGCGTTGATCGCAGCCACCGCGCTCGAGCACGGACTCAGCCTGGTCACGCGGAACCGCTCGGACTTCGACAAGATCCGACAACTGCGCCTCAAGAGCATCAACTGAGGGCAGTGTCACGCTCGCTGAGGTCGGTGATCACCACCAGTCGTCGATGACGAGATAGGCGCCTTCGTGGTGGGCGAGCGCGATCGGGCGAGCAGGGTTCCGTATGTCGTCGATGCGTCGGTGGGGAAACCCCACACGGATTCAGTCGACATCAAGCCATGCACGAGCAGACAGATCCGCGGAGTGGCGCACGCAGCAAACCTGGATCATGAGTTCCAAGGGGGGTTCGGGAGCCGTCAATGTGAGCCGAGAGGGGTGCCGATTCGCTGGGAGACCTCGGAGTGCAGTTCGTCGAGTTCGACGGTCTCGCCCGGTACGCCGAGAATGTGTTCGGCGATGTGGAATGGCTGGGAGAGGTACTGGTCGAGTTCGTCGGTCATCGCAAGGCGGGCCTGCCCGGCGAGCGCTGCCATCTGCGGTGAGGCGACAAGGCTCCACGACTCGGAACTGATCGCCGGCCATCGCCCGCGCGCGGCTCGTTGCTTGTCGAATGCGATCGAGGCGAGGAACGGCCGAGTGCCGTATTGGGGCGGTTGCGACGTGGCTTGGAGTGGCGCGACCAGGATGGTGGTGCCTGGCCGCTCCGCGAGTTGCATCAACCGCTCGTCGACGGTGACGAGATGGCCGATCTCGTTGAACACGATGAGCAGGCCACCGTTCTCGGCAGCGGCCAGACCAGCGTCGAGTGCGGCTGACTGTTCTTGATCTGGTGCGGCGGGTGCTGCAAATGCCAACGTGACGTTGTCGGCCATACCGCTCTCGGCAACCGCGTGGTGAAGGTCGCCGAGGTCGAGCGGGGATGGTACGAAGCCGGTCCACACGACACTCTGCCCGGAGATCACGGCTCGCCGCGAGAGTTCGCTGAGCAACACGATCGCCCCGAGTCCGTAGCCGGGGGCGAGGTGGATGAGTCCCTGTTGTGGCAGCGGGCACCACAGGTCGATCGCCTTGATGCCCGTCGTAGTCGAAGGGGGCTGTGTGGCGACGAAAGCTCGGTACGTGGACGGTTGTGCGCCGGCACTGCGCAGCAGCTCACCAATGTCGTCGTAGCCACGAACCGTCGCGACGTCGAGCGGGGTCAAGCCGGCGAAGGCGGGGCGGTTCGGGTCGGCGCCGTGAGCGAGCAGGAGCGCGAGCACCTTCTCGTCGTGTTGGGCCGCCGCAACCCACACGGGACTCTCGCCTCCCTCGCAGCTGCACTCGGCATTGGGATCTGCGCCACGGGAAAGAAGCAGCTCAGCCATCACCCGGTCGCCGCGTTCGACAGCCCGCAGCAACGGTGTGCCACCTGCTGTCGTCCACGGGAGCCGGTGGCGACGGCCCTCCTCGCTGCTCCAGTCTTCGCGGACATCAACGAGATCGGGACGCGAATCCAGCATTGCTGCAACCAGAGCAGTGTCGCCGGTCCGCATCGCCGAGAACATGCGCACGACATCCGACGGATCGGATCGTGTCTCGTCGGAGACAGAGGTTGGGTTGTCCATGATCATCTCGATTCCTTGTTGGCGGATGCGCTCACGTGCAGTGCGCATGCGCTTCTTGACCGTGCTCACTGGCAGATCGCACAGCTCTGCAATGTCTCCCAGACGCCGCCCGGCGAAGTAGTGCAACGCCATCGGGAGCCGCTCGGCGGTCGGCAGAGCCTCGACTGCGCGTCGTAAGCGACGAGCCTCGTCGGCTGCTACGACCTGATCGTCAACCCCTGGCGTCGCCCCGTCGAAGGGGGCCGCGACACGTCGCGGTCGCGCAACACGTACCGATGATCGGGTGATCGCCATCAACCAGCCAGGCAGCGCAGCCGGGTCGCGCAGCGTTCGGATCTTGACGTAGGCAGTGGCGAACACCTCTTGGGCGATGTCAGCGGCAAGGTGCCGATCGCCGCACCAGCCGTACGCGGCTGCAAGTACGGTTGGAGTGAAGTCCTCGACAATTGCGACAAACGCACTGGCGTCACCGTCGCAAGCTCTGACGACGATCTCACGTTCCATACCCAACAGAGTCGCGCAGCGTCCGAACGGATACCCCGCTTTCCGGTGCCGGGTCGGGCTGGCCGCGACGGCACCAGATGGTTGGGAGCAGTCCGGATGCCAACCTGACATGGCCGACAATCGCGTTAGTCCGACGGGTCGCCGACGCCGTCGGGCGACGACGGCTCCACAGACACGCCGAGTTCTGATTCCAGCACCGCAAGCCGCGCCTCCAAGTCCGCCACGCGCTGCGCCAGCGACGGGCCGAGGTTGACAGATTGAGCCACACGGCCCGGCGCTGCATCATGCACCCCATGTACATCGGGCACTACATCGCCGAGTAGGTGCGCCCAGCGGTCCTGGCTCTGGCCCGGGGCCCGCCCGATGTTCGCCGCAAACGGATCGACGCCTTCGGCCAGCCCCGCCAGCACTGCCTCGATGTCGCTGATCGACTCGAAACCTGTTCCCTGCGAGGTCGAGTATCGCTCAGTGCGCGTCTTCAACTCGCCAGCCGACTGCGGACCTCTCAACATCATCACTGCCAGCAGTGCCAACTGGTCGCGATCGAGTCCGAGCGCATCATCGAGAATGTGGCGGTGCTTGTCGGTGCGGCCGCTGCTATTCATTCGTGCGAGCCCCTTGTGACGCACGAGCAGCATCGCGTCGATCACAGTCCGCTCGCTGTAGTCGGCCACCGGTTCCCGGTTCGACTTCTGATTGCACGCATTGACGAGCGCGTTCGTCGAGAGCGGGTAGTGCTCAGGCGTTGTCGCTTGCTTCTCGATCAGGCAGCCGAGAACACGAAGTTCTTCGGCGGTGAGCTCCATCGCATCACCGTAACCCCCGCAGCGTGTCACGGCTGCTGAGCGCAGTGCGCGTACCATTCGCCGATGAGCAACGCCTTTCAGGTTGCTCTTGCGCCGCTCCCGCCGCTCGATGAACAGGCGTTGCTGGTGTTCTGGTGCCAGCTATTGGTTGTGCTCGGGGTTGCCCGAGCCGGCGGATACCTCGCTCGTCGCGTCGGGATGCCGCGGGTGATCGGCGAGCTGTTGGCTGGTGTCGCGCTCGGTCCATCACTTCTCGGTCAGGTCTGGCCCTCGGCCTTCGAGTGGCTGTTCCCAGCCGACCAAAGCCAAGCCGGTCTGCTCCTCGGGCTCGCATGGATCGGCATCGTGTTCCTCCTTGGAATCACGGGCGCCGACATCGACACCTCGATCATCAGGCGCCAGGGCCGAGCAGCGACCACGACGACCATCGGCAGTCTGGTCGTACCGCTCGTGGTCGGAGCGCTCGTGGGGTCACAGCTCCCCGATGGGTTCCTCGGTGACGCGTCGCGGACGGTGTTCGTGCTGTTCTTCGCCGTCGCGTTCGCGATCTCCTCGCTGCCTGTCGCAGCGCGAATACTCAGCGACCTCGGGCTGATGAATCGGCCGGTCGCCCATCTCGCGCTCGGCGTCGCCACCGTCAACGACATCATCGGCTGGCTCCTGCTCGGCGTCGTCGTCGGTGTCGCCGAATCCGGAACGTTCGAAGCGGGACCGTTGGGAATTGCCCTGGTTGTGGTGCTCGGCACGAGCTTCGTCGTGCTGAGATACGGACCTCGTTGCCTCGATCGACTCAGTGCCGAGTTGGAGCATCGCTCCGGCGGCCAGGCGGCAGAGATCAGCCTCCTCACGCTCTTCGTCGTTGCCGTCGGCATGATCACCCACGCCGCCGGCATCGAAGTGGTGATCGGCGCCTTCATCGCAGGAATCGCCATCGGGGGGAGTCGGCTTCGTCACAGCAGCGGCTTCGCTGCACTCGAAGCCGTCACCAATGGGATCTTTGCCCCACTGTTCTTCGCCATCGCGGGTATCCGGGTCGACCTCACCGAACTGGCCAACGTGTCAGTCGCCACGTGGGCGGTCGTCGTCACGATCGCAGCCACCGCGGCCAAGCTCTTCGGATCCTACGGTGGAGGCAGAGTCGGCGGTCTGACTCGACGCGACTCCCTCGGGCTCGGTGCCTCGCTCAATGCGCGCGGCGCCCTGGAGATCGTTGTTGCCACGGTTGGCCTGTCGCTCGGCGTGATCGGCTCCACCGCCTACACCGCGATCGTCGTCATGGCACTCGTTACGACAGCGCTCACCGGGCCGATGCTCAAACGGATCTACCGCG
>DASQFE010000005.1:0-2343 GCA_035633295.1 Ilumatobacteraceae bacterium
TGCTGGTGATGCACGAGGTGTCGACCGACGTCAACAACGTGCGCAACAATCGCGCCGACCTGTTGGCGCACGTGGAGTAGTCGGCCGGCTCACAGGGCGAGGTAGAACGTCAGCAGATCGCTCGTCACCGGAGGGAACAACGCTTCCATCAGGTCGCGCTGGCGGCCGAGCAGCACGTCACCGTAGCGGGCTTCGAGCCCCGCAGACCCGAATGGTCCGAGGAGCAGGGGAGCGAGCGCGTCGGGCGGGATACCCGAGCCGCCCTTGGAGACGGGTGCCTGCTCAGGACCTCCGGAGATGACCGCGGACATGGAGTCGTCGTCGATCGAGAATCGCACGTGATTGCGCCATGACGACAGGAGCACCTCATGGTGGCCGCCGAGCCCAGCAGACCGGAAGCGCTCGAGCAGTACCGGCCGAAGGTGTTCCAGCAGGGGCGACAGTGCTGGAACGCGGCCGTAGAACCATTCGCGGTCCCGATGGGGTGTCGCGGGCGCCTCGGCGATCTCGGTGAGCAGCTCCTCGACACCTGCCACGGGTCGCTCGAGAACTGCGACCTCGTGCAGGCGACCAGCCTCCGCGACCAGTGAGCGGATGCCATCGGCGCGGCCGGCCACCTCGCCGAGCACGACACCTTCCTCCGGAGGAGTCCGGCGAGCGGTAGCGATGATCTCGCCATCGTGCACCGCGACGAGTTCGGTCGAACCCGAGCGCTGCACGAGCCACCGCCAGCACCCAGCGGAGTGCGGCATCCGGACGTCAGCGGCGCTCTGCGCATCGGTCTGCAGCGCTTCCATCGCAGGGATGTCCTCGAGAGTTGCTGCGCGCACGGTGATGTCGGGATCGACGGCTGGCACGGTGAGCACGTCCCAGGGCAGCGGGATCGGCATCGTGTACGAGTACCCGAACTGTCGGTAGAAGTACGGGATCCCGATCATCACCTGGAGCAGATCGCCGCGTTCGGCCGATCGCCGGTGGGCCTCGTTCATCAGCGCCCGTACGAGCCCGCGCCCCTCGAACGCCGGGTCGGTCGCGACCATCTCGACCTGACCGGTCGGCACGTCGATGCCGGAGATCGACACCGACTCGCGCAGCAGGGTTGCCGTCGACACCACACGGTCGTTGTCGGCGACCACCATCACCGCGCCAAGGCCCTCGTCGGTGTCGCCGACCACGAGCCGCAGGTCCTCGGCGTCGGCGTCGTCGCCGCGATCGGCCAGGAGGGCGCCGATCTGGTCGAGGTCGCTTTCGACTGCGGTGCGCAGTACGAGTCCGTCGGCCACCTTCATTGCGTGTCAGTCCGAGACACCGGTCGCACCGGTGCGGCGGAGCTGCGACCGGATGGCCTCGGCCCAAGAATCGAGGTCGTCACGGCCGACCGACGCAGCAGCGTTGGCGAAGCTCAGTTGCGCCATCGACGACGTCGGGATCACGTGGACGTGGGTATGGGGTACCTCGTAGCCGGCGACGATGACGCCGACGCGGTCACAGCCGAACGCCGCCCGCTGGGCACGCCCGATGATGTGGGCAACCGAGAACAGGTGTGCGGCGAGGTCGGGCGAGGCGTCGATCCACTGGTCGACCTCCTCGATCGGCACGACCAGAACGTGCCCGGGCGCCATTGGATTGATCGACAGAAAACCCACGCAGAGCTCGTCGCGCCATACGAAGGTGCCGGGGAACTCGCCCTGGATGATCTTGGTGAACACCGTGGTCATGCCCGCACCATACGCTGTGCCGAGTGACCGATCCCGCCGTTCCGGATACTGCCATCGTCGACACGTCACCGTCGATGTTCGACGGGATCTGGACGGTGCCGAACCTGTTCACCCTCGTTCGGCTGCTGTGCCTGCCGCTCTTTCTCTGGGTGCTCTTCGGGCTCGACAATCAGGTCGGCGCCGCGTTGATCCTCGGAGCGCTCAGCGCGACCGACTGGGTTGACGGTTACCTCGCCCGACGCCTCGGCCAGGTCAGCGAGTTCGGCAAGGTGTTCGACCCCACGGTCGATCGTTTGATGTTCATCGTCGCGGTCACTGCCATCATCATCGACGGTGCAATCCCGCTGTGGTTCGCCATTGCGGTGCTGGCGCGAGAGGTGCTCGTGGGGCTCATGATGGCGGTCGCCACGCTCGTGTACAAGATGCCGCGCATCGACGTGACCTATCTGGGCAAGGTGGCAACGGCACTGTTGATGTTCGCCGTGCCCGGATTCCTGATCGGCAGCAGCGGCGAGTCGTACGCCGGACTGTTTCAGCTGATCGGATGGATCGTCGGCATTCCGGGGCTGATTCTGAGTTGGTGGACCGGGATCGCCTATATTCCGCAGGTGCGTCGGGCCATTGC
>DASQFE010000006.1:0-6455 GCA_035633295.1 Ilumatobacteraceae bacterium
GGGGTCGAACTCGATCACGTCGGGGGCGGTGAGTTCCGGATTGCGGGGCTTGGCGGGGCCGCGCCGACGGTCGTTGCGGTCAGTTCGCCATCGTTGCCAGGGCCTGCGACCGTCCTGCGGCGGCGCGTGTCGCTGGGCGAGACCGGCTCTGACCCGGACAACCGCGTCGGGCCCGGCCATCCGCAACGTGACGAGGAGTGCGACGTGCATCGCGGTGATCTGGCCTTCGCAGGTGATGATGTTGCCCACCTCGACGATCCGCTCGCTCGACGCCGTCGACCCATACGACTCGAGCAGCGGTGCGGCGAGCCAGTGCGTGGCCGCCTCGCGTTCGCCGAGGAGTCCGGCGGCCGCGACCACGACGGTGCCGGTCGAGCTCGCGGCCATCCATTGGCAGCGTGGTGCGACGGCGCGTAGCCACGCGAGGAGCGGTTCGTCGCGAGCGGTCTGTGCGCATCCGAGGCCGCCAGGAACGAGTACGACGTCGGGGTGCTGCACCTCGTCGAACAAGGCATCGATGTGGTGTCCGCCAGCGGGCCCGTCGACATGGCCGAGGTGTTCACCAACTCCGATCAGTTCGACGTCGGCGAGTTGCTCGAACACGAGCGTGAACGCCTCGCATTCGTCAGCCGACACCCCCGGCGACAGCGCCAATGCAACCTGCACGCCCCCAGCCTCCCACACTCACAACAGGGGTCAGACCCCTTTTGTTATCCGATCACAAGAGGGGTCTGACCCCTGTTGTGATGTTGCGATGTTTGTACGGTGCAAGCATGACGACGACGGAGTTCGACCCCGACGCCTTGCGGGAGAAGTACCGGGCCGAGCGTGACAAGCGGTTGCGCGCCGATGGCAGTGCTCAGTACGTCGAGCCGGTCGGGCAGTTTGCCCACTACCTCGATGACCCGTACGTCGAGCCCACACCTCGCGAACCGCTGTTCGACGACGTCACGGTCGCCTTCATCGGTGGTGGATTCGCCGGGCTGGTCACCGGTGCCCGTCTGAAGCAGGCCGGAATCGACGACGTGCGAATCATAGAGAAGGGCGGCGACGTCGGTGGCACCTGGTACTGGAACCGCTACCCGGGCGCCCAGTGCGACACGGCCGCGTTCGTCTACCTTCCACTGCTCGAAGAAACCGGCCACATGCCGACCGAGAAGTACACCCACGGCCCTGAGATCCTCGATCACTCACGACGCATCGCCAACCACTTCGGCCTGTACGACAACGCCTGCCTGTCGACCGAGGTCACCGCACTCGACTGGGACGACGACACCAACCGCTGGATCATCCGCACCAACCGCGGCGACGAGATGCGCGCCCAGTTCGTGGCGATGGGGACGGGTCCACTGCACCGGCCGAAGCTGCCGGGCATCCCCGGGATCGAGACCTATCGGGGTCACAGTTTCCACACGAGCCGCTGGGACTACGAGTACACAGGCGGCGATCCGGCGGGCGCCCCGCTCAATCGGCTCGCCGACAAACGCGTCGGCATCATCGGCACGGGCGCCACGGCGGTGCAGTGCATCCCCCACCTTGCCCGGGCGAGCGGCGAGTTGTTCGTGTTCCAGCGCACGCCGTCGTCGATCGACGTGCGCAACAACCACGACATCGATCCCGACTGGTTCACAACGTTGGAGCCGGGCTGGCAGGCGAAGTGGTTGATGAACTTCACCACACTGCAGACGGGTGGGTTCACCGACGAAGACCTCGTGATGGACGGCTGGACCGACATCAGCAAGCGCATCCGCGACAAGGTGCTGTCGAGCGGCGGCGAGTTCACGCGCGAGAACTTCATCAAGGCGTACGAAGACTCCGACGACGAGAAGATGACCGAGATCCGCGCTCGAGTGGACGCGCTCGTGGCAAACAGCGAGACCGCCGAGGCGTTGAAGCCGTGGTACCGCCAGCTGTGCAAGCGGCCGTGCTTCCACGACGAGTACCTCGATGCCTACAACGAGCCGGGCACCTCCCTCATCGACACCAACGGCAAGGGGGTTGAACGCATCGACGAAACCGGAGTATGGGCCAACGGTGAGCACTTCGAACTCGACTGCCTGATCTACGCCTCCGGGTTCGAGGTCGGCACGGAGTACGCACGGCGGGCGGGCTTCGAGACGACCGGACGCGGCGGCGAGACACTGTCGGAGCACTGGGCCGGTGGCATGCAGTCACTCCACGGAATCCACGTCCACGGGTTCCCGAACCTGTTCGTCGTCGGGCCCACCCAGGGCGCCAACCTGATCTCGAACGTGCCCCACAACCTCCTCGAAGCGGGCCAAACCATTGCCACCGTGATCGCCCACGCACTCGACGTCGACGCAGGCAACGGCGACGTCACAGTCGAGGTCACCGCGCAAGCCGAGCAGGCCTGGGTCGAGCAACTGGAGGGCGGTGCCGTGGCTCGTCTCACCAGCACTCCGGACTGCACGCCGGGCTACTACAACAACGAGGGGCAATCGACCGGACGGCGCGGCGTGCTCAACTCGATGGGCTACCCGCAGGGCCCGGTCGCCTACTTCCAGTACATCGACGCGTGGCGTAACTCCGGCGAGTTCGAGGGTCTGGAGTTCGGCCGATGAAGGTCGTGGTGGTCGGTGGCGGTGTGGCGGGTCTGGCCTCGGCACTACAGCTCGGACGGGCCGGCCACGAGGTGACGGTGGTCGAGCGTGACGACACACCGATGCCGGCGACCGCCGACGAGGCATTCGAGTGGGATCGCCGAGGAGCGCCGCAGGTCCGCCACAGCCATGCCTTTCTGGCGCGTCTGCGCAACCTGTTGCGCGACCACCAACCCGACATCCTCGACGCACTGCTCGCCGAAGGGGCCACCGAGATGCGCTTCGGCGACGGAGTGCCGCCCACAATGGACTTCACGCCCGAGCCCGGCGACGACGACCTCGTGATGATCGCCTGCCGCCGCACCACCTTCGAGTGGGTCCTGCGTCGCGCCGCCCTCGCCCAACCCGGCGTCACCATCCTCACCGGCCACCCCGCCACCGCCCTCCTCACCAGCACAAACCCGAAAAATGCGCCAGATCGTGCGCCAGGTGCACATTCCAACGCACATTTCGGAGTTTCGGGGGTGCGGCTCGATGACGGGAGGGAGATCGAGGCGGATCTGGTGGTTGCGGCGAACGGTCGACGCAGCGCTGTGGCGGAGTGGCTGGAGGCCCTCGGCGCACCGCCGGTCGCCGAGGAGGTCGAGGACACCGGGATCGTGTACGCCAGCCGCTTCTACCGGCTGCTGCCCGACGCCGACCTTCCGCCCCGAACCGGGGCGATCGGCGGCGACCTCGGCTACGTCAAGTACGGCACGTTCGTCGGCGACAACCGCACGTTCTCGGTGACGCTCGCTGTGCCGTCCGACGATGACGAACTCCGTCGCCGACTCAGCGATCCGATGGCCTTCGACGAGGCGGCGCGCACGCTTCCGGCGACCGCACCGTGGCTCGACGGCAGGGCCGAACCGATCACCTCGAGCGTCCATCTGATGGCCGGCCTGCTCAACAAGTGGAGCGACTACGTGGTCGACGGCGAACCGGTCGTGACGGGTCTCATCCCGATCGGTGACGCCGTCTTGTGCACGAATCCGCTCTACGGGCGGGGATGCAGCACCGCCTACTGGAGCGCTCATCTCTTGACGATCGCGTTGGCCGATCATGCCGACGACCTCCACGCGGCTGCGGTCGCCTACGACGATGCGCTGCGCGCCGAGATTCACCCGTGGTATCGAGCCTCCGTCGAACAGGATCGCGAAGGCCGCCGGGTCAGCGCGGCGATCCTCGCCGGCGACGATCCGTATGCGGATGCGTCCGACCCGAGGGCATTCACGCGATCGGTTCTCCGCGACGGGCTGGCGCCGGCTTTGCGATCCGACCAGGTCGTACTGCGAGCGTTCGTCCGCAACCTCAACCTTCTCTCGCCGCCCGATGCGCTGCTCACCGACGCCGACTTCGGTGCCCGCGTGTTCGCCGTCCTGCAGACCAAGGACCAGCGCCCGCCCGAACCCTCGCTCGGCCCCGCCACCCGAGCCGAGTTCCTCGCCTCCCTCCCCGCCGCCTGACCCGAACCAACCCGAACCAACCCGAAATTCGGAGTGGATGTTGCGCTGAGCGCAACACCGACTCCGAATTTCGGGTCTTGGTTCGGGTCTTGGGGTGGGTGACAGGGGGAGGGGGAGTGGATCAGGTGGGCTTGGTTCCGAGGACGATCGTGACGGTGTCGCTGCGACCGTCGCGTTCGAAGGCGACCGTTACCTCGTCGCCGGGCTGGTAGCCGGCGATGGCTGCGCCGAGCGACTCCGGATCGGTGACGTCGTTGTCGTCGACGGCAGTGATCACGTCGCCGACTTCGAGGTCGCTGTCGGCAGCACCCGAACCGTCGGCGAACTCGAGAATCTCGGCGCCGCGGTTGTCCTCGGTCGGCTGCGTGGTCACGCCCATCAGCGCCCGGTCCGGAACACTTCCGGCGCGGAGTGAGTCGATGACATCCAGCACCGGCGTGATGGCAATAGCAAAGCCGATGTTCTGGGCCTGGCCGGCGATGGCGGTGTTGATTCCGACGACCTCGCCGCGGCTGTTGAGGAGCGGACCGCCGGAGTTGCCCGGGTTGATCGCCGTGTCGGTCTGGAGCAGGTTGAGCAGCTGGGCACCGTTCTCCTCGGTGATCGAGCGGTTCTTGGCCGACAGGATCCCGGAGGTCACCGACGGCTCACCGTTGAGGTCGAGCGCGTAGCCGACAGCGATCAGCTGATCACCGAGGCGCAGGTCGTCGGAGTCACCGACAGCGAGCGGCACGAGGTCGGTGCGATCCACCTTGAGCACCGCAAGATCGCGGCTCGCGTCGCCGGCAACGAGTTCGGCAGGCTCTTCGCGGCCGTCGTCGAAGGTGACGGTGATCTCGTCGCCCTCGGCAATGACGTGGTTGTTGGTGACGATGTAGCCATCAGCGCTCAGGACGAACCCGGTCCCTGCCGCTTGGCCCTGCGCCGAACCACCCAGCGGGTTGGCCTGGGTCACCTGCTGGCGCACCGAGACGATCGACGGTCGGGCGGCTTCCACGAGGTCGCCGATCGAGCCGGTCGTCGACGAAACGGGCTGAGCAACGACCGGCGACGCCACGGTCTCGGTCGCCGGAGTCGGATCCTGGCCGACTGCGTAGCCGCCGAGAGCCGCTGCGGTCACTGCGGCACCCACGAGAAGGCCGGCTCCAAACTTCGCGCGCCCCCGCGGTCGAGAGGGTCCGGACTCGACCGGCGGGGGCGGCGACCAGATCGCAGCGCCGGCCGCAGGGGGCGCGGTCGGTGCAGCGACGTAGGGGGGTCGAGAAATCAAGGGGTTGGCGGAGGGAGGGGAGAGAGGGGTTTCCACGTCGTCAATAGTGGGCCGCGATGGTCAGAATCAGGTGAGAGCCGGGTGATCAGTCGGAAAGAAACCCAACGCGTGAAGGGCAGACGGTCATGTACAACGAGATCGAGTACGAGCAGCGTGACCATGTCGGCGTCATCACCATCAATCGTCCCGAGGCGCGCAACGCGTTGACGTTCACGACCTACGCGGAGCTCGCCGACGCTGTTGAATCGACGACCGCCAGATGCCTCGTGATCACAGGCCGCGACCCCGCCTTCTGTTCGGGTGATGACGTGAAGCAGGTGATGGTCGCGGCGAGCGCGGAGCTGACGAGCAGCGATCGAACACCACGGCTCACACCGGCCGCCGGGGTACTTCTACGGACCGACATACCCGTGATCGCAGCGGTCAATGGCGCGGCCGTCGGGTGGGGCATGGAGTTGGCATTGATGGCCGACATCCGGGTGGCGTCGGAACGCGCCCGCCTCGGCGAGCTGTTCGTGAAGCGCGGCTTGTGCTGCGACGTGGCAGGTCTGGCTCGGCTGGTCGAACTCGTCGGCCGGGAGGCTGCCGCCGAGTTGCTGTTCACCGGCCGAGTGGTCGACGCACCCGAGGCGCTCGCCATGCGCCTCGTCTCCCGTGTGGTTCCGCACGACGAGTTGCTCCCGACTGCGCTCGACCTCGCGACCGCCATCGCCGCCAATCCACCCCTCGCCGTACAGGCGCTGAAGCGCGGGCTGCGTGAGGCGCTCGATCCCGACTGGGATGTGCTCGGCCGCTGGGTGAGTTCCACGCTCACCGAACTGTTCCGCACCGCCGATCACCGCGAAGGCGTCGCCGCATTCCTCGAAAAGCGCGAAGCCGTTTACGCCGGCCGCTGACCCCGAGCAACCTCAGCGCTCGCCACCCGAGCGATGAGCGATGTCGAAGGCCGGTAGGGTCGCGTCGGAGGCTCCGCTTGGGCGGCGCCGTGCAGCAAGGGGGACACCATGAAGGATCTGCGGGGTACGACCGCCATCGTCACGGGCGCATCACGGGGCATCGGCGTGTACATCGCACGTGCACTCGCCGAGGAGGGGGTGAACGTCTCGCTCGCAGCGCGGT
>DASQFE010000007.1:0-1643 GCA_035633295.1 Ilumatobacteraceae bacterium
TCGACACTCTTGCGGCCGCCGTTCTGCTTGCCGTCGGGTTCGGTGTCATCCAGGAAACCGTCATCGAAGCCCTGTCCCGGCACGCAACGGGGCGGTTGCAGCAAGTCAAGATACCCGACGTTGTTGTCCCCGATGCCGCCACCGAAGGAGACGGCGACGGCGGCGCCGATCGCGGCCCAGCGGGAACGGGTGAGTGATGACATGGCGTGACCTCCCAGGTCGGGTTCTGTCACCCGTGTTCGTGACACGATCCGCAACGATCGGGAACCAGTAGAAAGGCAGCCGCGCATCGATCGCACGATCGCCTGCTCGCGTTCGAGTTGAGCAACTGCTGTCGACCCACCGGCCGAGGACGCCGGATCAGAGGCGCATATCGACCTCTGCCGACAAGGCTGGGCCCCACGCGCTATCCGGCAGGATGCTCGCCGCCGACCCACGCATAACGTCCGCTCGGTAATCCGTTCTCGGTCCCACAGCGACCCGCACGCTTCGGCCCAAGCCGAGCACCGCACTTTCCCGAGCGGCGGTGACCGACGGCGCCGGAGGCCGAGCACGGATGCCTTGCTGTGCGCAGTTGCTATCGCATGGGTGCGACGAGCCGGTCACCCGATCGGAAGTGCCGATCCGATTGGACGAACGGACCGGGCGAACAGCACTTCGTCCAACCCGACTGCCGTGGTGGTGCCGATGCGGTTCCGGTTGTCGATAACCACCCGGCGGTGGGCGACGACGGCGCTGACCTCTGATGTACTCAGTCGGCGCGGGCGGTGGTGTGGGCAGGTGGGAGATGAGGGCTGGAGAGGGTGTATGTCTCGCCGGCACGGACATCGAACGGGGCGGTGAGGCCGCCGGTGAACACGACTTGGCCGGCGACCAGACCCGTCCCCTCGACACGCAACGATTGTGCGAGCCAGGCGATGGCCGCACACGGGTTCCCCATGGCGTTGGCTCCGACGCCGCGACGGACGTCGTGCCCGTCTGAGAATTCCACGGTCACCGCGTCGGGATCGACCGTGTCGACCATTGCGAAGGATCCGAGCACCACCCGTGCGGCGGACGAGTTGTCGGCGGTGTTGTCGAGCCAGTGGAATCCGTAGTTGGGAAACCGGGGATCGACCACCTCGATCCCGAGCGCCCACTCGCCGTTCCATTCGGCGACCTCTTCGGGCCCGTCGGGAACGACACCGACGGCCGCCGCTGGAACGCGATAGACCAACTCGGGCTCGATCTTCGGATGGATCAGTTCGTGGGCGACGAGCCCGTCGGCCGCGACCTGTGAGTCCCACAGGGTCCCCCAGTTGGGGCGGTCGATGCCCAAGGCGTCGCGCATCGCAGCCGACGTCCATCCCAGCTTGTAGCCGATCATCGTGTCGCCCTCGTCCGTTCGGAGCCGATCCGTCGCTCTAGCGACCGCCCGAGCATCGTCCCAACTGAAGCACGGATGCTGATCGGTGAGAAGGTCGACCGGCGTCGCCGACCGCTCGGCGTGGCGCAGATCGGCCGCCAGCCGTTCCACCTCGGCCACGTCGATCACGCTTCGATCATCCGAACACGGAGGCGACTGCGGCGCGGGCGACCTGGTGGTCCTGTTCCTCGGTGGCACCGGACACGCCGACGGCGCCGGCCACCCGACCCTCGACCCG
>DASQFE010000008.1:0-4299 GCA_035633295.1 Ilumatobacteraceae bacterium
ACCAACATGTCAGTTGCACGATGGGCAGGTCAGCAACTGATGCTGGGGGATCCTTCCAAAGAACCGCAGCCATGGTCTTTGCTTTCGACCTCATCGCGCGACGTGGAAGGCGGTATGAGTCCCGTGGAGTTCCTCCGCGACCCACCACTTCCGCTCTCCGTCTGCCTCGGCTATCGCCTCGTCTGCCAAGCCGCAGGCGTGACGATTCCGCCCGTCGTCCGAGACATCATCCGCCAGCCGCCTGTCACCAACCTGATGGCCGGGTACACATGAACCCACAGGAGCTTGTCATGCGCGAACTCGGTGAGCTGAGCGCTTGAGTAGTCCGAAGGGGCAAAGTCCCACTCGGGCGGGACGTCCGGTGCGCGGCGTGCGGAATACTCGGCAGAGTGCAAAGGACATCCGGCACGAGTCGAGCGGTCAGTCGCCACAACGGCGGTCCAGCGTGGGCCCGAGGTCGATGACGCCAGGCCGGCGATCGGAGGACTGGGACAGGTCGGCGGGCAGCCCGGCCTGCACGACGGGTAGCCTCGGCCAAAGTGATCATGTTGAGCGCCGACCGCCGCGGGTGCGGCCCACCGCCACACCAAGTCGGCAGTCCCCGACCGTCGATCGTCGGAGTGGGCTGATCGGCCAGGACGGTGACATCCGCCTGCGTGGAGTCACGAAGCGGTTCCCCGGCATTGACAGCGATGCGGTCTCGTCGCTGAGCCTCGAGATCCCGTCGGGCTCGATCGTGGTGCTCATCGGCCCGTCGGGCTGTGGCAAGACCACGACGCTGCGCATGATCAACCGCCTGATCGAGCCCAGCTCCGGGTCGATCACGATCGGCGACCTGGACATCGCCGCGGTGCCGGCGACGGAGCTGCGGCGAGGGATCGGCTACGTGATCCAACAAGTCGGGCTCTTCCCGCACCGCACGATCCGACAGAACATCGCAACCGTGCCGGCGACGTTGGGCTGGGACCGCGACCGCACCGCAGCTCGCATCGACGAGTTGGCCGAGCTGGTGGGGCTCGACCCGTCGATGCTCGACCGCTACCCCGACGAGCTCTCCGGCGGCCAGCAACAGCGCGTCGGGGTGGCGCGGGCGCTCGCCGCCGATCCACCCGTGCTGTTGATGGACGAGCCCTTCGGCGCGGTCGACCCCATCGTGCGTGGCAGGCTTCAGAACGAGCTGTTGGCGTTACAGGAGAAGGTGAACAAGACGATCGTGCTCGTGACCCACGACATCGACGAGGCGGTGAAGCTCGCGGACCGGATCGCGCTGTTGAACGTCGGCGGGGTGCTCGAGCAGTACGCGTCGCCCGACGAGATGCTCGCCCGCCCGGCGAACGCCTTCGTCGAGCAGTTCATCGGCGACGACCGCGGGATCAAGCGGCTTCGGCTCCGCACCGTGGGCGAGCTCACCCGTGCCCAGGGCTCTGTCGTGGACGAGGGCACCGACCTGGCGACCGCCCGATCGGTGCTCGAGAGCGAAGGCGCCGACTGGCTGGGGGTGACGCGCGAGGGTGCGTTCGTGGGCTGGGCGCCGGCGGAACAGCTCGACGCCGTCGCCTCGATCGCCGAGCTCGACCTCGAGATCCCCGCCGCGCAGCTGCACCCGGACGCCACGCTGCGCACGGCGCTGGAGATGATCATGGCGTCGGACACCTCGGTTGCGGTGATCGACGACGGTGGCCGGTTCGGCGGTGTCGTTACCCTCGAGCACATCCGCGAGGGCCTCGCGGCGCCGGTCGACCCGGTCGCCCGCCGAAACGGCACAGACGGGCAGCAGTGATGACCGCAACCGGGCCGACCGCCGTGGTCGCGCAGGCGCCGAACCCGATCGTGCGCTGGGAGTACTTCGTCGATGAGTGGGACCAGATCCAGGTGGCGCTGATCCAGCACCTCCAGCTGACACTGGTCTCGGTCGCGATCGGCGTCGTGATCTCCGCGGTGCTCACCGCAGCGACGCTGAAGTTCCACTGGTCCTCCGCGCCGATCTCGGGGCTCACCGGCGTGCTCTACACGATCCCCAGCGTCGCCCTGTTCGGACTGCTGGTGCCATATACGGGACTGACCATCTGGACCGCGGTGATCCCGCTCGTCGGGTACACGCTGTTGATCCTGGTCACGAACTTCGTCGCCGGGTTCCGCGCCGTGCCCGCTGCGGTGCGCGAGGCCGCGGACGGCATGGGGCTGACCCCGACCCGGCGGCTCCTGGGAGTCGAGCTTCCGGTCGCCGCGCCGTTCATCATCACGGGCCTTCGCATCGCGACCGTGTCGACCGTGGGGCTCGTCACCGTTGCGGCCATCATTGGTCAGGGCGGGCTGGGCCGGCTGATCCTCGACGGGCTGCGCCGGACGTTCTGGACCCCGATGGTCATCGGTGCCTCGCTCTCGATCCTGTTGGCGCTGGTGCTCGACCTGACGATCCAGTCGATCGGCCGTCTGTTGACTCCGTGGACACGGCGGAGGATCCGATGAGCGCCGGCACGATCGCCCAGGCGGCGGTCCCACGTGACATCGGCGTGTTCGAGTGGCTGTTCGATCCCGGAAGCTGGTCGGGCCCTGCGGGGATTCTGACCTCGCTGTGGGAGACGGTCCAGCTCTCGGTCGTCGTGGTGGCGGTCGCGGTGGTGGTCACTGTGCCGTTGGGCTCCTGGCTGGCACATCGACGGCGTGGCGAGTTCGCCGCGACCTGGGCAGTGACGCTGAGCAGGGCCGTGCCGACGTTCGCCGTGGCGGGTCTGCTGGTCCCGATCAGCCTGCGCCAGGGGTGGGGGAGCGAGCCATGGCCGATGTTCATCGCGCTGTTGCTGCTGGCGATCCCGCCGGTCTTTCTGAACACCTACACCGCAGTGCGTCAGGCCGACCCCGCAACGGTCGACGCCGCGCGGGCGGTCGGGCTCACCGAGCGTCACGTGCTGGTCAAGGTCGAGCTCGCGCTGGGGGCGACGCTCATCGTGAGCGGTGTGCGCGTCGCGGCCGTGCAGGTCGTGGCGACCGAACCCATCCGGGCCTTTCTGGGGGGCGACGGACTCGGCCGCTACCTGCGCGACGGCCTGGGTCAGAACAACAACAGCCTGGTGATCGCCGGCGCGCTGCTCATCGCAGGACTCGCCGCGATCACCGGTCTCATGTTCGGCGTGTTGGAGTGGCTGCTGCCACCCGGCGTCCGTCGACTGAGGCGCACCGATCGTCGATGAAACACATGGGAGAGAAGCGATGAACACGAAGAAGCTGATGAGGTACGCCGCAGTGCTGCTGGCACTGGGGCTGTTCGCCGGAGCGTGCAGCGGTGACGACGAGGACGCCGCGTCGACCGACGACACGGTGGCCGCCAAGGAGGGTCCGACCATCAAGGTGCGGGGCCAGGACTTCAGCGAGTCCGCGACGCTGGCACAGGTCTACGGCCAGTACCTGGAGGCCAAGGGGTACTCGACCGACATCCTGACCCCGGCCGGGTTCCGCACCGAGGCCGTCGCTGCGATCGAGAGCGGCGACGTCGACCTGATCATCGACTACATCGGTGGCAGCCAGACCGAGCTCGTGCCCGACACCCCGACGTCTCAGGACGCCGACGAGGTGATCTCGGTCATCACGCCGGCCTACGAGGAGATCGGTGCCACGGTGCTCGAGTACTCGCCCGCGATCGACGGCGATGCCTTCGTCGTGCGCGGCGATTCCGAGGCCGAGACTATCTCGGAGGTGGCCGGGCTCGACTACGTGTTCGGCGCCTCGGCGCAGTGCTTCGAGCGGCCGCAGTGCTACTTGGGCTACACCGACCCCGACATCTATGGGATCGAGTTCTCCGACACCGCGACCATCGAGTTCGGCCCCCTGCTGGGAGAGACCCTGGCCGCGAAAGAGGTCGACGCGGTGGTGTGGAACACCACCGCACCCGAGATCACCGTCAATGGGTTCAAGATCCTTGAGGACGACAAGGGTCTGCACCCTGCGCAGAACATCGTGCCGATCATCCGCACCGAGATTCTCGACGCATACGGCGAGGAGCTGGCCAAGGACCTCAACGCCTTGAGCGAGATGATCACCACCGAGGACCTCATCGCATGGAACACGAGCACCGACATCGACAAGGAGGAGCCGGACACGGTCGCGACCGACTGGCTCAAGTCGCAGGGTCTCATCTGACCGGCGCCACGACCCGACCTGGCCCGACCCTTTCTGTGGTGCGGAACGAACCCCCCGAGGGTTCATTCCGCACCACCGGGACGGGCGAGGCGGGTCGCGTGGGTGCTGCGCGACGTGTCGGACATCTCGGTTCTGCCGATTCAAGCGGTCAACCGGGACATG
>DASQFE010000009.1:0-2691 GCA_035633295.1 Ilumatobacteraceae bacterium
GACATGCCTGCACCCGTCCTGGCCGAACTTATCGGCATCACCCACGACAACGCCGCCGACTGGGCCAGACTCGCCGCCCGCGACTGGACCGGATACATCGCCGAACGGGCCCGCTAACAGTTAACTGAGCCATTCTCCCCCGGGCGTCGGGCACGTTGGTCTCCGGTACCGCCTCATTTCCGAGACCATCGCATTATCGACGAGTTCGGCGTGAGCGGCTGTCAGTTCGAATAGAGCGCATCGATCTCGGAGGTGTACTTGGCGTGGATGGGCTTGCGTTTGAGCTTCATGGTCGGTGTCAGTTCGTCGCCGCCGGGCTCCCAGTCGACCGGCAGGATCGTGAACCGTTTGATCTGCTCGACGCGTGACAATTGCGCGTTGGCGGTCTCGACGCCGCGGGCAACCTCGGCGCGCACGCCGGGGTCCTGTGCCAGCGCTGCGGCTGACGCTGTCGACAGGCCATGCTGCTCGGCCCATTGGGCACCGACATCGGGATCGAGCACGAGCAGCGCGACGTTGTGAGGCCGCGCGTCGCCGATGCAGATCGCCTGCCCGATCAACGGACTCGACGCCTTCAGCTTCTGCTCGATGTTCGCCGGCGACATGTTCTTGCCCGCCGCGTTGATGATCAGCTCCTTCTTCCGGTCGATGATCGTCACATAGCCGTCCTCGTCGATCGTCGCGACGTCGCCGGTGTGCATCCAGCCCTCGGCGTCGACCGCCTCCGCAGTCTTCTCCGGATCCTTGCGGTAGCCCTTCATCACGACCGGGCCGCGCACTAGCAGCTCTCCGTCGTCGAGCAGCTTGAGCTCCACGCCGGGGATCGCCTTGCCGACCGTGCCGATGCGGATATCGTCGGCCGGGTTGATCACCGCGGCGCAGGATAGCTCCGACATGCCCCAGAACTCGAAGATCGGCAGGCCGAGTGCATGGAAATAGCTAAGTACCTCGCGCGGGATCGGGGCGGCCGCGGATGTCAGCCACTGGGCTTGGTCAAGCCCGAGTTGAACGCGCACGTCGGCCTTCGCGTCGTCCGGAAGAACGGCAGGGTCGGTGATCCCCTTGGCCTCGAGGGAGGCTTTGACCTTCTCCCAGATGCGTGGCACCGTGCCCCACCCGCTCGGGCGGACCTCCGGCAGCACGCCGACCACCTGTCGCACATCAGCGATGGCGGTGACTGTCGCGCCGTACATGATGCTCGTGTAGTAGTGCGCACCCCAGCGGTCCCCGATGTGGGCCGAGGGGAGATAGGAGGTGAAGCGCCCGAAGGGCGGAAACGGGATCACCGCAGCGCAGCCCCGGTTCTCGGCCATCACCGAGGCGTGCGTGAGCTGGACGCCCTTCGGCGGCCCGGTGGTGCCCGACGTGTAGATCAACGTCAGGACGTCGTCCGGCTTGACGGCGCGCCACGCCCCGCCGAAGTCGAAGTCCTTGTCGCGCATGGTTTCGAGATCGGCGAGCGAGATTGTGCCCTCAAACTCACCGTCAATCACGACCACGTGTTCGACCAGCGGAGCGTCGGCGGCGCGGATGATGTCGAGGAACTGGTGCTCGCAGACGACGACCCTGTTGTCGGCGTTGGAGAACAGGTAGCTGATCTGGTCGGGTGCGGAGGTGTTGTAGATCGAGAACGGCGTGGCGCCGAGGTGCATCGCGGCGGTGTCGATCAGGTTGAACTCGGGCCGGTTGGTCATCATCAACGCAACCGCGTCGCCGTGGCCGATTCCGATGGCGGCGAGTCCGCCCGCGATCCGCCGAACCCGCTCCGCGTACTCGGCCCAGGTGATCTCGACCCCGCCGCCGGGTGTGCGGAGCGCCAGCGCGTCGGGCCGCTCAGCGGCGGTGATCTGGAAAGCCTCGCACAGCGTGGAGGCCGCGAACGAGCGGGGCAGCGTGGGGGCGGCCGTGGGCTCGGCGATGCTGGACATCTTCGGTTCCTCCCGTGGGTTTTGCGCTGTCTCAGGCCGCGCGGTTGGTTCGCCTGCGGCAGCGGTTGATCATCGGCGACTATCGCTGCGGCGCCGACAGCGACCAGGCAGCCGATAGCCGATGCCCGCCATCGGACAAGTTTGCCACTGTTGACCACGCAGCTCCGAGTATTCGACAACTCGGAACTGAACATCACCGGACCGGCGTGCACTCGATCCGGCGCCGCAGATCGCCGCCCGCACACCGCCAGGCCGATCAACCCGACTCGACACCGCCTACGCAGCATTCGTCGACGGACTGGACGCCGAACTGACCCAATGGATCACGCTTGGACACCATCACTACGGCCGCAAGAATGTGCGGTCCCGGCCGCGGGTGGCCGAGGCATTCACCCCACACGGATACGACCCCTCCGCCAATAGAATCGATCACAAATCGACGGACGAAAATTGGAATCGGTATTCGCACACGAGATCGCAGAGCCACATGGCGCCGCGCACACCGCCAGGAATCCAATGCCTGAGAGGGGCCCGGAAGCGCTCGCCCACGCCTTATGAGTGCGGCCTCTGTAGGCACTCGCTCGCGAGGAATGCGAGTGCCGATTCCATTCGTCGTCTGATCGACACCCGCAGCTCTAACTGTGGAACCAGGTTGGTCTCCGTTCTCCCCTGCGCCGCAGGCCACGCCGACACTAACTTTTTCGCCGCCACATCGATCCGCGCAACAAATCGCTGCACTGCCTCGGCCGCCGCGTCGACCGTC
>DASQFE010000010.1:0-3777 GCA_035633295.1 Ilumatobacteraceae bacterium
CTGACGGAACGGCGGCGACACCTTGTTCTTGACGACCTTGACCCGGGTGCGGTTACCGACGATCTCGGCCCCGTCCTTCAACGACTCGATGCGACGGATGTCGAGACGAACCGACGAATAGAACTTCAGCGCCCGCCCGCCAGGGGTGGTCTCAGGAGAACCGAACATCACCCCGATTTTTTCGCGTAGCTGGTTGATGAAGATGACGATCGTGTTGGTCTTGTTGATGTTGCCCGTGAGCTTGCGCAGCGCCTGGCTCATGAGGCGAGCCTGGAGGCCGACATGGGTGTCGCCCATTTCGCCCTCGATTTCAGCACGAGGTGTCAGGGCGGCCACCGAGTCGATCACGATCACGTCGACGGCGCCGGAGCGGGTGAGCATGTCGGCGATCTCGAGCGCCTGTTCACCGGTGTCGGGCTGCGAGATGAGCAACTGGTCGACGTCGACCCCGATGGCTCGTGCGTACACCGGATCCATGGCGTGCTCGGCATCGATGTAGGCGCAGACTCCGCCGTTGCGCTGGGCCTCGGCAACGACATGCATGGCGAGGGTCGACTTGCCGGAGGACTCAGGACCGTAGATCTCGGTGATTCGCCCACGGGGCAGTCCGCCGACACCGAGCGCCAGGTCGAGCGAGAGGGCTCCGGTCGGGATCACCTCGATGGCCATGTTCGTGCGCTCACCCATCTTCATGATGGCGCCCTTGCCGAACTGCTTGTCGATCTGGGCGAGCGCCATCTCGAGTGCCTTGTCACGGTCGTTGCTCATGTCGTGTCTCACTTTCGTCGTGCTACGGGCAGGCCCGGTGCGGTTGATGATGTGCACCGTAGAGAGGGGGTGTCACAGGGTTGTTCGGAACTGTTTGGCGGCCACCGGCTGCGACCGAATGACATGACTGTAGTCTACGAACAGAGGTTCGTACAAGCATTGTCGAAACGAACGGGGTGAGCACCTACCCTGTGGCGATGCCCGCGGCCACCACGACCTTCGACTGCGTTGACGATCTCGTCGCCCATCTGCGAGAACTCGCCGCACTCGGATCCGACGAAGGGTTGGCGTTCAGCGAACTCGACCACGGCCTGCAGACCGCAGCGATCCTCGAATCGACCCACCCCGATGACCTGGAGCTCCAAGCGGCCGGACTCGTTCACGACCTCGCCCACCCCTGGGACGGCCCGGGCCAGCCGGAGCACCACCGGATGGGGGCGCGGGCGGTAGAGGGCCTTCTGGGCGAACGCGTCGCGTTCCTCATCGAGGCCCACGTCGATGCAAAGCGCTACCTCGTCGCCACGGATGCGGGCTACCAGGCCGCCCTCTCCCCCGGCAGCGTCGTCACCCTCGAGGCTCAGGGTGGACCGCTGTCGCCCGAGGAGATCCTGTTGGTTGAGCAACGACCCGACTGGGACGCGGCTGTCGCCCTGCGTCGAGCCGACGACGGCGCCAAGATCGCCGGTGCCGTCGTCGCCGATCTCGATCATTGGATCCCTGCGCTCCACGAGATGGCCGGTCGATGACGCGTTCCAATGTCCTCCTGATCACCCTCGACCAGTACCGGGGCGACGCGCTGAGTTGCGCCGGCCACCCGATCGTGCGGACGCCGAACCTCGACGTGCTCGCCGCCAACGGCGTCCGCTTCGCCAATCACTTCGCCCAGGCAGCACCCTGCGCTCCGGGGCGCGCTGCCCTCTACACGGGCACCTACCAGATGACCAATCGGGTGGTCGGCAACGGCACGCCACTCGATGATCGGTTCGACAATGTCGCGCGCATGGCGCAACGCGCCGGCTATCGCCCGACCCTGTTCGGCTACACCGACCAGGGTGTCGATCCCAGGCTGGTCACCGACCCCGACGATCCCCGCCTGTCGGACTACGAGGGCATTCTGTCCGGCTTCGAGGTCGGCCTCCACCTGCCGGGCCCCGCGGAGCCGTGGCTGGCGTGGCTCGCCCATCATGGACACGACCTGCGCGACGCCGAACACGCACTGGTCACCGAGCCGGATCGGCCCGCCGAGCTGTCGCAATCCGCGTTCCTCACCGACCATCTCGTCGGCTGGATCGATCGGCAGGACGAGCCGTGGTTCGCCCACGCGTCGTACCTACGTCCACACCCTCCCTATGCCGCGGCCGGGCGCTGGGCGCATGAGTACGACCCGAACGACATGCCGGTTCCGATACCCATCGGCGACAATCTTCACGGCGTCCATCGGGGCCTGCTCGCCCATCCGCAGTCGGCAGCGCCGACCGATCCCGCCAAGATGGCGCGTTGGCAGGCCCAGTACTTCGGGATGTGCAGCGAGGTCGACGGCCAGCTCGGTCGGGTGTGGGATTCGTTGCAGCGATCCGGCCAGTGGAACAACACGATCGTCATCGTCACCGCCGATCACGGCGAACAGCTCGGCGACCAGGGCCTCATCCAGAAGGGGGGCTTCTTCGAGTCGAGTTACCGTATCGTCGGCATCGTCCGCGACCCCCGGCGTGCGGCTGCCCACGGCACCGTCGTGGACGCGTTCACCGAGAACGTCGATGTGGTCCCCACGATCGCCCATCTCATCGGCGAGGAGGTGCCGGCGCAGTGCGATGGCCACCCGCTGACGCCGTTCCTCGACGGGGAGCACCCTGCGACCTGGCGCGACGCCGCCCATTGGGAATGGGACTGGCGCGACTCCCTTCCCGAAGTCGCCGATGATCTCTGGAATCGCAACGCTGACCGGAGCAACCTGGCCGTTGTGCGCAACCACACCCATGCCTACGTGCAGTTCGGCAACGGGAGCTGGCGCTGCTTCGATCTGGCCGCCGATCCGACGTGGCGTACCGAGGTCACCGATCCAGCCGTCGTCCTTGCGCTCGCGCAGTCGATGCTCGACTGGCGTTCACGGCACCTCGACCGCACCCTCACCGGATTCTGGCTGCGAGACGGCGGCGTTGGTCGCCGGCCGTTCGCCCCGACTTCGTCGTAGGCGCGTCAGGCCTCGGGCACAGCGCCATCGGCATCGTGAGCGCCGACGATCTGGAAGTCGAGCGGCGTGGGCTCGCGCATCATGATGTCGATCGCCTGCCACATCAGGTACGCCGATCCGTACAGCAACAGCGGCAGGGCGACGGCGAGCACGATGAGAACGGCGAACATGGGGACGACCTCCACCTCGGGCCAGGTGTACGCAACCATGCCACCGAGAATCAGCATGAGCGGGCCGAACGTGATGATCGCCGTCACCGCCGCAGCGCCGAGTTCGTAGCCGACGTCGCCACGGCGCCACTCGAGTCCGCACGTCTGGCAGCACTCGGCCTTCTTGTACCAGCCGACGAAGAATCCGCCACGACCCCCGCACCACGCGCAGCGGCGGAACAGCCCTCGAATCAGCATGTGGAACAGGCCGGGTCGCTTCACGATTCAAGGTTATGCGCGAGATTTGTCAGACTCTCAGCGTGCGGCGTTCACCCGGGGGCTTGATGTTGAT
This sequence comes from Ilumatobacteraceae bacterium, assembly GCA_035633295.1. GTDB lineage: Bacteria > Actinomycetota > Acidimicrobiia > Acidimicrobiales > Ilumatobacteraceae > Sva-07. The sequence continues at coordinate 3,461 of DASQFE010000010.1, forward strand.
CATCGGAGCGGTCCTGATTGCGGTCGCCATCGGATCGTGGTGGCTCCAACGGGTGGCGTTCTCGCCTTCGGATGACTCGGGTGTGACCTACTCGATCCTCGGTGACGAGAACATCCGGGGTCAGGTGGCGAGCATCGTTGCAGCCGCCGACGCGCCGATCCTCCAGCAGTCGCCGACGGAGCTCAAGGAGTTCATCGAGAAGATCGCCCGCATCCCCGACGGCGCTGCGCTGATGAGCCGCATCGTCGGCGACGCCCACGCCCGGCTGATCGGCCAGAACGACAAGTTGGTGCTGATCACCGCCGACGAGCAGGTCA
>DASQFE010000011.1:0-7054 GCA_035633295.1 Ilumatobacteraceae bacterium
CCACGCTGTTCGTACTCGGCTGCGACCTTGGGATCGTGAGCCCGGAGTCGCTTCGATGCCGTGCGCTCCCACTCCTCCCGGAAGCGGCGCACGGCGACGAGTTCGACCGCGCTCGGCTTGGCGGCCAAGTCGCGCAGCAGACCCCCCGCCTCGGGCGAGCCCATCTGGGCGTAATCGCCGAGCAGCGCCACGCGCGTGTTTTGGGCGCTCGCGACGCGGACGAGTTGGTCGAGCGTCAGGGTCGGCACCATCGATGCTTCGTCGACGATCACCAAGCCGCCGCGAGGCAGGACGACCTGGCCGATGCGCCATGAGGCGATCGTGTGGGCAGGCAGGCCGGTGTCGTTCGTGACCACCCGGCCCGCCGCGGCCGACAACGCGAGCACGGTTACCTCGCGGCCGGCGGCCGCCCACGAGTCGGCGACGGAGCGCAGCATCGTCGTCTTGCCGGCGCCGGCCGGGCCGACCACGGTCTGCACCTGGCGGTCGCCCGCGCATATTGCGCGCACGGCGGCGACCTGGTCGTGGCCCAGTTCGGGCGCCGGCTTGGCCGGAACCGAGACGGTCGCTGCGTTGTCGGCGGCAGTCAGCACCCGGCGCTCGGCGTCGAGGATCGTCCTCGAAGTGAGCTTGGAGGCGTCGTGGTCGGCGTACTCGACGTCATCGTCGCGCTCGAGCGGGACACAGAGTTGGGCGATCCGTTCGGTCTCGACCTCGATCGCTTCGAGCGTCGGTTCGGCGATCAGGTCGGCGACCTCATGTGCGATGTGGGCGCGCGTCCACCACGAACGCTGCTGATGTAGGCGGTTGAACACCGCGCCGGTCAACTCGTCACTCGCCGATGGGATGCGACTTCCATCCGCCGCCGTCCGCTCGGCCGTTCTTCCTCGCGCGACGCCGCGGTCCACGTCCGCCAGCTCGGCACCGGTGCACTCGGCGCGCCATCGGTTGTGCAGATCGGAGACACCTCCGGCCTTGGGGTTGCGCGACCGCAGCGTCGCCTGCTGGTGCAGCTCGGCCCGTTCGGCAGTGGTCGGGCTGCGGCCGTGGACCTCGCGCCACCGCGCTTCGAGCCGGTCGTAGGTGGCGAGCACATCGGCGCGGCGGGTCGAGAACCGGGTTCGTAACGCGGTGGGTATCCCCGCGATCTCGCGCATTGGAACGCGTCCGTCCGGGGTCTCCCAGACCACGCCGAGCCGTTCGGTCAGGAGCCGTTCGAGGTGAGCGCCGTACACCGCACCGGCCGCGTGAGCGTGTCGGTAGATCGCCTTGGAGTCGAGGGTGCGCCACTTCCCGTCGGCGCCGCGGACCCGATTCAAGATCGCGCAGTGCGAGTGCAGTTGCGGATCCCCGACACGCTCGCCGGGCATTGTCGATCGCGCCGTACGGTGACGGAACTGAGCGATCACGAATCCGTCCCCGTGTACCTTGCGCACACCGCCCGAACCCGTACGGGTGTGCCCGGCGTGGTGGTCGAGGTACTCCAAGCCGACCGCCACCGCCTCGTCGTGGGCGGCGAGAAGGGCTGCTTGCACCTCCGGACGCGACGTGAGCGCCCACAGCAACGACACCGACTTCGACGGCGAGAACGTCACGTCGAACGCAGCAATCGGCTCGGCAATGGTCCCGTCAGGACGCACGCGCGGAGACACCTTGCGGCCCAGAATCTGCTCGTGCATCAACCGCCCGGTCGGCAAGCGACGACCGCCAGCGGTCGACGGCACCACGAATCGGCCGTACAGCGCTGCCATGTCGTGGGGGTCCACCTCGCCCGCCAGACCGAGCAGCGCGGCGCCTCGCCCGGCCCACTGGCCCGGTGTCTCACCGGTGCCGGTGTAATAGTCGTGCTTCGACGTGGCGACCTCTCGAGTGAGGTAGTCGTAGCCCGGCCCGGCGGTGATCCGGCCTACCGACGCGACCACGACGTCGCCTCTCGCGACCCAGCCCACGTGCCGCTCGACCGCACCGAGCGACGGCACGACCGCCGCCCTTGCACTAATAGTGCCAGTGTGTGATCCGAAATCGAGAGGCGACCTCGAGCCTGACTGCACATGATTGCCGACCTACAGCGCCCGGCGTCGAACCGAAGCGGGGCAGAAGCGGGCAGGCGCAACGCCGATGGTTGACGCACGCAGCACACCCGGACGAACATGATGACGAACACACGCAACGGCGACGAGCGGCGCGACACCGGGCGCCTCTTCGGCGACGGTTACGTCACTCAGCATGTTCCCACTCCCCGTCGCCGCCGTCGCGCCACAGCGCTTCTTGTGGGCCGATCGGGTCGACCGCGGACTGGCTGTCGCGGCGGTCGTACGCCTCGGCGATCCACAGCTGCGACAGCGGGATGAGACCGGCAACTGACACGACCTGCGAGTCATCGGCAGGCGTCCATACGTACGCGCCACACGGCAGACGCCACACGATCGCGGCGTCGTAGAACCGCATGTCCGCGTCGGCCGTCGCCGCTACGGCCGTCCGGAAGATCACGTCCGGGTAGGTCGACGCCAGCTCGTCGATCGAGTAGTCGGGCGGCGCGCCGCTCATCTCAGCCGTCGGCAGCACGCACGACGGGCGGCGTCGACGACGCGTGCCGGACGACGAGAGGTGACGCCGAGCCACGGGAGCTTCTCCTATGCCGCGGCGACGCCGGGGAAGTTCGGGTCGTGCTTGGCCCGCAAGTCGTCTCGGAACACGATTTGCTTGCTGCTGCCTGCAAGTCGGCGAGTGGGAATCTCGCCGGTCTTTGCCAGTGCGTACGACTTGGACTTCTCGTAGCCGAACAGGAGCTTGCCCGCCTTGGGAACGGACATCGTGACCGGCATCTCGTTCCAGTCGGATACTATTTCGAGAGGGTTACCCAACACAGGTAAGATGCTACGTACATCTTCCAACTAATGTCAACCATACTTGTTTGGAGATAGTCGCAGATGGCCAGACCACGCAAATCGAACACCGTCAGCCGGCACCCCGACGCCGACAAGGGGCTGGATGCCAACTCCATCGTGTCGTACCGCATCCGGTCCGCCCGCGAGCGCAAGAGTTACACACAGCACGAGTTCGCGCGCGAACTCGGCAAACTCACCGGCTACCTCCTGCCGCAGTCGTCGATCGGCGCGATGGAGCGTTGGGACGGCGACAAGCAGCGGATGTTCGATGCTCAAGAGCTCTACCTACTGTCCCTTGTGCTCGACGTGCCGATCGCCTACTTCTTCATTCCGCCGCCGGGTATGCACTCGGAGCTCATGCGCGACAGCCGGTACGAAGTCAACGCGCTGCCACTCAGGTTGATCGGCACCGGCGATCAGGTTGCGGCGTTCGACGAGGCGATCGGCGAGTTGACCGGCCCCGAAGACGGTGATCTCGCGCCCGGGTTCATCGCCGGGCCGCCGGGCTGGTTCCCACGATTCCGCGAGTGGCGGCTGCAACGTCTCTACCAACTCGAGACGAAGTACGACGACCGGCTCAACCCGCTCGCACGACTACTCCAAGAGCTGGGCAACGAAATCCTCGAGTACGGTGCCCGCGGGTTCCTGACGTCACGAGCCCGCACCGCGGACGACAAATTCTCCTTCCAGGTGGAGGAGGTTGGTGATGTCGAAGCCGGCTGAGACGTCGCTGGAGGCCACGGCGCACCCAGGCATCTGGAAGCGCACCGTCGTGCGCTTCGACGAGCGCGGCGAACCTCGGGGCGCGCCGAAGTTCACCTACAAGGCACGCTGCTACGGAGCCGACGGCAAGGAGCACGCCAAATACTTCCCGACCCTGACCGCCGCGAAGAACTGGCGCACCAACCAGCTCGCCGACCGAACGAAAGGGCAGTGGTTCGACCCGTCGGCCGGTCGCATCACGTTGGCCGAGTACGCGCACCACTGGCTGCGCACGCGCGTCGACCTCCGCAAGAGCACTCGGCGCATCTACGAAGGCAACCTGCGCCTCCACATCCTGGCGAAGGTCGGCGACATCGAACTCGGCCCGGTGGCGCTCGGAGCCATCACGACCGAGGCGCTGCGACACTGGATCGCAGAGCTGTCGGCTGATGAGCAACGCAACCTTTCGCCGACGACGGTGAACCAGGTGTACCGGACGCTCAATGCGATTCTGCGGGCCGCGGTCGAGGACGAACGGCTTGCCAAGAACCCGCTCGGCCCTGTCAAGCCTCCCAAACCGTTGAAGGTCCCGATGCGGTTCCTCACCCAGGCCGAAGTCGAGGACCTCACTGACGCCATCAACCCGAGATACCGCGCGTTCGTGATGGTCGGCGCGTACTGCGGTCTTCGCCTCGGCGAACTCGCCGGGCTGCGGTGGAGCGACGTCGACATGCTGCAACGCCACATCACGGTCGAGAACCAACTCGGCACCGACGAGCAGCAGCTCGCACCGCTCAAGACCACGGCGAGCTATCGGACGATCGTCATGCCCCGGTTCGTCGCCGACGTGCTCGGGGTGCACGCACGGTTCGGCGCGACGCAGTCGCCGAGCGAGCGCGGCGCATTCGTGTTCGCTTCGCCCGAGGGCACGCCGTTGCAGGTCCACAACTTCCGGCATCGCGTCTGGCAGCCGGCCGTGCGCAAGGCCGGGTTCACCGGTCTTCGCATGCACGACCTGCGACACACCTGCGCGTCACTCGCGATAGCGGCCGGAGCCGACGTGAAGGTGCTCCAAAACATGCTCGGCCACGCATCGGCAGCCATGACACTCGATCAGTACGGCAAGCTGATGCCCGGACGCAGTGAGCAAGTCGCCGACCGCCTCGACGCCCTCCACCGCGGGAGCGCGTGACCAACCGATCCTGATCAAAGCTCGTCAGGCGCCGGCGATTCGTTGGACCAGTGCTTCGACTCCGGCCCGGGCTTCCTGCCCGCCTTCAGGTGTCGCGATTCGCGATTGCTCGGGCAGGTGGCCGCCAGCGGGCGGCATTCGCTGGTCGCTGTCACGCCGGCCGTGACGTCGTCGCCGATGACGTGAGGGTTTGATTGAGGCCTGCGAGAGAGCGGCGGACAGCGACTTCGTTGGTGCAGATGTCTACGGGAGGATGGTGAGGCCCTCGGGGACAGATGACTGAACGACAGCGAAGTGGCGACGGTCCAGAGTGAAGACTGTGCTGTCGCCGATTCGTTCGGCGAAGGCGATGACGCAAGCGTCTGTACCGCCGAGGCGTAGGTCTGCGTACCGCTCGATGAGTTCCGCTGCTCGTCGGAGGTCATCGGTCGTCGGACCTTCGATGACGTAGCGGGAAGATCGCAGCGAACGGAGGAAGGCAGCCTCGGCTTACGCTCCACCGGAACGTTCGATCATGAACGTCGCCTCCGCGACCACCATCGCCGGAACGTGCAGTGTTCCCCTGGCTGTGGCGAAAATTCGCCGCCAGGTGTCGTGGTCGCGATCGTTGCGATTGGCAGCGGCCACGAACGGTCCGGTGTCAACGATCAAGGCGCGCCGAATCCCTCACGATCGAGAAACTCGTCGGCGTCGCGTCCGTTGGCGGCGTGGGATGCGAACGATCCGATAAATTCGAAGGGGTCGACCTCGCTGGCTTCGCTGAGCAGTCGTCGTGCGAGCGTGGACGGCTCGATGCCCTCGCGCTCCGCGCGCTCAGCGAGACGTCGAGCAGCGTCGTCGTCGAGTTCTACAACCAAGCGAGTCACGTTCATCAGCCTACGACATGCCGCACTGGTGCCTCGCGCCGACAACGGGCCAGGAGCCGAGGTGAGCCCCGGCGACTTCGTGCTCTGGGTGTGGAGATCTTCGCCAACACAACCCGCCGTCGTCGCCTCGCATGACTGCTTCCGGCTGATCCCGTCGGCTGGCGCGACGCGCCACCTCGTCGCCGCCTTCTTCGTCGGCGTGGTGGCGCGGTCGTAGAGCGCCACCGCCAGACGTGCGGCGGTCTGGCGTCCGATCAACTCGCGCTACCAGATCACGCGACGCGTCGTCATCCCTGGAATCTTGCGGTCGGCCGACACGATGTCGAGACCCAACACCTCGGCGGTGGCGACGACGATGCGGTCGCCCGGGTCCGCGTTGTCCTCTCTGGGGACCGAACGCACCCGCTCGCCGACGGCCAGGTCCAGCGGCACGACCTCGAATGGCGACGCATCGTCGTGCAGCACTGCGATGATCGCGTCCACATCATCGCTCGTGAGTGCGTCGCGCTTCTTCTCGACCGCGTAGGCAAGTTCGACGAGAGCGTGACCGCTGACGCCGATCCTGCGACCGGCGTCGGTCTCGGCGTTCAGCTCCTCGAGCGCAACCACCGTCAGCCGTTCCTCTGCGGTGAGGTACCAGACGAGCACCTGGGTGTCAGCGAGCAGCCGCACGAAAGGTCAGCGTTCGATGTCTTCGCCGATGCCCTGACCCATCTCGCGACGGATCTCACGCAGATGCTCGTTCGTGAACGCCGCTCCGGACGGGGAGGCCGCGATACCCGCCATGCGACGTGGAGGAACTGTAGGGCGCGCGCTCACGATCACACGGTCGCCGGGATGCACGCCGACCTTGTCGAGTTAGGTCGAGGGCACGACCAGACCCTGTTCGGTGACCACCGCCTCGATGACCACGCCCTTCGACATACGCTCAGGCTACCCGACTGGTACGCCAGAGGTCGTCGGGTGCACCGTCCGCCGGGCGGCGCTACTTGTCCGCTTTTTGTCCGCATCCGGAATTTTCCACCGCCTTCCGGGCGAGGGCGCACGAGACCGCAGTCGGCCATCTACCTGGTGTTTCGTCTCCAACAGTCTCCGCGGGATTCCACCAGATTCCGCCGAAATCCCCTCGTTTCGATCTGAAAAGCGTGGGGTCCGGGGATCGACGCCCCGCTCGACCACCGGAACGAGTGCCTGGGGAAACCTGAGACGCGGCGCACACCAACGTTTCATCCTCAGCCGCCTCGGATGGCAGCCAGGGTGGCGTCGATCGCCGCCTGGTCGATGCCGCAGTCGAGTGCCGCCTGCACCACCGGCGCAGCCGCAGCATCGTCGCCGCCGAGGACGGCGCCTACATCGACGCTGTCGATGCCGCCGGTAACCGACTCGATTGCGCAGTTCGCCTGATT
>DASQFE010000012.1:0-2978 GCA_035633295.1 Ilumatobacteraceae bacterium
CATGGCTGACGGGGGCTACCTGCGCCCCGAGCTGTGGAAGTCCGACGGGTGGTATCGAGCGCAAGCCGAGCAATGGACCGCGCCCGAGTACTGGCGTCGAGACCCCGAGAATCCGGAGCGCTGGTTGCTGCACACCCTGACCGGTGTTCGGCCGTTGGATCCGTTCGAGCCGGTTGTCCACATCTCGCACTACGAGGCGGATGCATTCGCCACCTGGGCCGGAGCACGGCTCCCGACCGAATTCGAGTGGGAACACGCCGCGCGCAACGTACCCGTCGCCGGCAACTTCCTGTGCGCGAATGCGCTCACCGGTGACGACGCGTTCACCTTTCATCCACGCTCGGCTGGTGCGTCGACTGGGCAACTTCGACAACTGTTCGGCGACTGCTGGGAGTGGACCTCCTCCGCCTATCAGCCCTACCCGGGATTCCGGATCGCCGACGGTGCAATCGGCGAATACAACGGCAAGTTCATGTCGGGCCAGCAGGTAGTGCGCGGCGGCTGTGTGTTGACCCCGCCCGGTCACACCCGAGCGACGTACCGCAACTTCTTCCATCCGCACACGCGATGGCACGCGTCGGGCGTTCGCCTCGCCACCGATCGACCGACATGACTCGGCCTGGTCGCGAACGCCATCGAATCAGCCTCGCACTGTGAACAAAGGACCCCTGATGAACTCCCACGACAACCTCACCGATCAAGCAACGCAGTTGGGCGCTCACGCCGAACTCCGTCGAAGCTTGGGCGCTTCGCCCAGGCGAGTACCCCCTCGATGGCTGTACGACGATCGGGGCAGCGAGCTGTTCGATCAGATCACGCGGCTGCCCGAGTACTACCAGACCGAGGCCGAGCGCCAGATCCTGGCCACGCACTCGACGATGATTGCCGAACGAACCGGTGCGACGACGGTGATCGAACTCGGCTCCGGCACGAGCGACAAGACCCGAACGTTGCTCGACGCGTTCGTTGCTCATGGGACGATCGAGTGTTTCACGCCGCTCGACGTCAGCGCCGAGACCCTGCACGCTGCAGCCGAGATGCTCCGGGGTCGGTACGCAGACCTGCGGGTCGAACCGCTCGTCGGTGACTTCAACCTGGACCTTAACCGCCTCCCGGCGGGCGGGATCCGGCTGGTGGCGCTGCTCGGCGGCACGATTGGCAATTTCTACGTCGAGGAGCGATCGGCGTTTCTCGGGGCACTGCAGAGTGTGCTCGATCCCGGAGATTGGGTGCTGCTCGGGTTTGATCTGATCAAGCCGCTCGACCGACTGGTTGCTGCGTACAACGACGCGCAGGGCGTCACCGACACCTTCATTCGCAATGCACTGCATGCGATCAATCGCGAACTCGATGGCAATTTCGACGTCGGCAATTTCTCCTACGTGCCGCTGTGGGACGGCTGCGAGGAGCGCATCGACATGCGGCTCAGAGCGAACGAACCCGAACGTGTTCGGATCCACCGCCTTGACCTCGATCTCGTCGTGGAAGCGGGCGAGGAACTCCAGATCGAGATCTCGGCGAAGTTCGACCCGCAACGCCTGATCGGCGAGCTGTCCGAGTCGGGTTTCGAGGATGCGGAAGTCTTCACCGACGATGCGGGCGACTTCGGCCTGCTCCTCGCGCGACGCTCAGCCTGACGGTTGCTCCGAACCCGCCGGCGGAGGCGTATGGTTCGTGAGAGGTGAGTAACTCGACCGTCGACGACTGCTCCTTCGAGCGTTACGTGCTGCCCGAAATCGAGGTGTTGCTTCGTGTCGCGAACTCGTTGACGCGCAACCACGCCGAGGCCGAGGATCTCGTCCAGGACACGTTGCTTCGCGCCTACCGCGCAATCGACGGCTTCGACGGCCGCTATCCGCGGGCGTGGCTGCTGACCATCTTGCGCAACACGCATATCAATCGGAATCGGCGCCGCCGCCCAGAGTTGCTCCGCAACCCGAAAGCCGCCACCGATCGCATGGCGTCCGCGGCATCCAATGAGCGCACCGACGCCGGAATCGACGACGAGATCGACGCGGAGATCCTCCGTGCGTTGGCGTCGCTCGACGAGCTGTTCCGCCATGTCGTCGAACTCGTCGACATCGACGGCCTCAGCTACGCCGAAGCAGCCGAGGTGCTCGACGTGCCGATCGGGACCGTGATGAGCCGCCTGCACCGTGCCAGATCCCGCATTCGCGACCGACTCGATCGGGTCGGCTTCGTTGCGAGGAGTCACCCGTGATCAAGACGTGGATGATGAACCTGCTCGGCATGACGCACGGCGGCCTGACCTGTCACCAGGTGGGTGAGATCCTCCAGCAGTATCTCGACGGCCACATCGACGCCGATCGTGCCGGTCGGATCGAGATCCATCTCGAGGAGTGTCGGCGCTGCGGCTTGGAGGCCGAGACCTACGAACGCATCAAGGCCACGCTCGCCGCCCAGCGCCCCGAGATCCCCGCTGAATCTGTCGCCCGCCTCCGTGCGTTCGGCGAGCAACTCGCTCGTGACGGCGAACCGACCACACCCTGACCTGGAACAGAGATCGGTCAGGGAGGGTTTCGTCAGCACCACTCAGGAGGAACCACGACATGAACCACGGCATGGACCACGAACTCGACGAGCGTCACGACGCCACGCGCCACGCGCTGCATCGCATCGCCAACCACGTGCTCGCCCGCGCTGAACACGCCGCCACCGGCCAGCTGGGGCTCCGAGCAACACCAGGCGGTTTCGGCACGACGACGATCCGGCCCGACCGCGAGCGGATCCGGATCAGTGGCGGCACACTCGTGCGGGAGTCCGCAGCGGCCGGCGGCACCTGGACCCGCTCGATCGAGATCGACGGTTCGACGCTCGCCGAACTCGCCGCATTCGCAGATGTGGATCTGGCTGCCGAGTTCTGGGCGGGTGACGCAACGCCACCGGTGGGTGACATCGACGAGCCGATCACTCTGCACGTTTCGTCGGCCCGGCTCATCGGGGGCTGGTACGCCGTC
>DASQFE010000013.1:0-5463 GCA_035633295.1 Ilumatobacteraceae bacterium
GGACCACTGATGGCACTGCTGTCACGGGTCGCCGATCGGATGTACTGGGCTGCCCGGTACATCGAGCGCGCCGAGGACTCCGCCCGCGTGTTGCGGGCGTACGGCGACGTGCTCGCCGACCTTCCAACGGCGTCGTCACGCTGGAGCCCGTTGGTGAGCATCTCGGGGAGCAGCGTCCGACTGCCAGTCGTGAATGGCTCCGACGAGAATCAGGTGGCGCAGTTCCTCATCGCCGATCGTGAGCATCCCAACAGCATTCTCAACGCCGTTGATCAGAGTCGCGAGAACCTGCGGACGTGTCGAGAGGTGCTGCCACGTGAGGCATGGCAGACGCTGAACGACCTGTCGATCTACGTCCGCGGCGCCGCGGTGACGTCCGTCGAGCGTCGGCGTCGTGACCGATTCCTCGCCAGGGTGATCGACGAGAGTCGTCGTCTCGACGGTGTGGTGATTTCGACGATGACGCGCGACGAGGTGTTCGAAATCTGGCGGCTCGGCCGATACATCGAGCGAGCCGACATGACGACTCGCGTCCTCGGGGTCCGAGCGGCGACGTTGTTGTCGGTGCCGTTCGGTGAGGTCGACGAGTTCGCCGAGGTGCAGTGGATGGGCGTGCTGCGTTCCCTCTCGGCGCTCCAGATGTACCAACGGGCGACTCGGGGACCGATCAGTGGTCCGGCGGTGGTCAGGTTTCTCCTCTTCGATCATCGGTTTCCACGATCGGTCGCCGGATGCCTGGCCGAAATGCGTACGTCGATCTTGCGACTTCCTGAGTACTCGACTGTGCTCGGTGCTGTCGAGGCAGCCGACCGTCAACTCCGCCGCAGCCGCCCAGCTGCCGACGACGGCGCAGCACTCGACGCAGCGATGGAGGGTGTGCAGATTGCACTGGCGCGGCTCGACAGGGTGATGCACGAACAGTACGTCGTGCACTGACGATGATGGAGAGGACCGGATGACCGTCGGCCGAGTCGACCCCGGCACACCTCATCCGGGCATGTTCAGCCCGGGCGGTATGGACGCCACTGCGCTGATGTCGTCGATCGCCGGGTTCGCTGATCTGGCGGCCAGGCAGGTCGACCACGATCGACTCCTCGCTGCCGAGGGCGCCGGCCACATCGTCCACGACCTTCCGTTGCGCGCCGATGGCCGGATGGTGGAGATCGAGTCGCGTCCGTGGCGTCTCGATCCGGTGCCGCTGGTGATCGATGGTGATGAGTTCGTGGCTCTCGCTGACGGCGCCATCGCGCGAATGCAGATGCTCGAAGCGATCCTCGGTGACCTGTACGGGGCGCGCACGGTGCTTCGTGACGCAGTGGTCGATCCGGTTGCGTTGTGGGGGAGCCCGAAGTACCGGCTGGCGGCGTTCGGTACGCGGCCGCATCGTCGATGGATGACCAACTACGCGGTCGATGTCATTCGTGATTCGTCGGGCCGCTGGCGTGTCGTGCGTGACCTCACCGACGCGCCCGCGGGCGCGGGGTATGCCTTGCTCGGGCGTTCGGTGTCGGGCCGTGTTCATCGTGACGTGATTTCGCGGCTCCCGGCCGGTCGTGCGCTGCGGTCGCTCGATCCGTTTGCCGATCGTCTGCGCGACGGCCTCGCCGACGTCGCCGCCACGCGCAACCCGCGCATCGTCGTGCTGTCAGGTGGTGTCGACCATCCGTCGTACGTCGAGCAGTCGTATCTCGCCACCCGGCTGGGTCTCAACCTGGCCGAGGGTGCTGATCTGGTCGTGCGGCAACGTCGCGTGTGGCTGCGCTCGCTGAGCGGTCTGGAACCTGTCGACGTTTTGTTCCGCCGGCTCGAGGACGATCGTGCGGATCCAATGGAAGTCAACGCCCAAGGCAGTGCTGGTGTCCCCGGGTTGCTCCTGGCAGCCCGATCACGCGGTGTGAGCCTCGCCAACGCCCACGGATGTGGTGTGCTGGAGGATCCGGCGCTCGGCGAGTACTGGGACGCGGCAGGTGCGTGGCTCACGGGCAGGAGTTCCGACTATCAGGGCACATGGCCGCTGCCGTTCATGTCGGCCGAGGAACGCGCCGACACGGCATGGGTCACGGTTCCCAGCTTCGATGGCATCGGTACGGTCGATCGGGCCGTCACGTTACGGCTGCACCTCGTGGCGAGCGACATGGGCATCGACGTTCTCCAGGGGGGCAGCGCCCGCGTGCTGGCCGCCGAAGACGATCCGATGAGGCCCACACTTGCCACGGCGAAGGATGTGTGGGTCGTCGGTGGAACGGTTGCGCCCCCCGAGATCCGCCGCCGGGAACCACTTCCGCAGGTCGACCTGATCGCATCGGTGCCGACCCGCGCTGCGGAGGCGCTGTTCTGGGCGGGTCGGGCAATGGAGCGTGCCGAACTCATTGCTCGTGCAATGGAAGTGGTGCTCGATCGCACGAGCGGCCTCGTCGACTCCGAGGTGGCCGAACCGTGGGTCGCTCATGGACTCGACATGTTGTCGGCTGTTGCCGGTGTGACGGCTCGCATCGACCCGCAGGCGACGGATCGGGCCGGAGCCACGTTTGCGCTCGCTGTCGAGGCCCTTGCGCGTCAGCTGGGGTCGTTCCTCGCCGAGGCTTCGTCGGTGCGCGAGTTCTTCTCGGTGACCGGAGGGCGCATGCTTGCTCGGCTCGCCGAGTCGCGAGCGCAGCTTCGATGGCTGCTCGGCTCGGACGGTTCGTCGCCGTCGGTGGTCGACATTGCCCGGATCGACGGCCGCCACCTGGAATCGATTCTCGTCGATCTGGCCTCGCTCGTGGGGCTGTGGAACGAGAGCGTCGTACATGGTCCGGCATGGCGGTTCGGCGAAGTCGGCCGGCGGCTCGAGCGAGCGTTCGGTGTGATCGACGGCGTGCGTGGTGCGTTCGGTCTCTACGAAGGCGGGGCGCCTGTGCTGGGCTCGTCACCGTTTCGCCCGGTTGATGGGTCTGTCGAGTACGCCGACCACCGTCTCGACTTTCAACGTCAGCGACTCGTCGAGATCGTGCTCGCCTCCAACGAGAGCCTTGTTGCCTACCGGCGGCGTCACCGCAGCGATGTCGAGCTCGAGGCTGCGCTGCGCCTCGTGGTCGCCGAGGTCCACAATCCGCGGGCGGCAGCGTCGGCCATTCGTGCTGTGCGCCACCAGGCCGATCGACTCGGCTGGCAGTTCGGCGTCGACACCGCATCGGAGCTGTTGGCGTTACTCGAGGCGGCATCGTTCGATTCGATCGAGACGACGGTCGCCACGCTCGCTGAGGTCTTCGCCGGTTGCGATCTGCTTGCGCGCGACGTCGTCGGTTCGTACCTGGCGGCCCCGGTCGACCCGCGGATGATGGGGCGCAGCTGACATGGCCGGCCAGCGGTACCGGGTCGTCCATCTCACCGGCTACCTCTACGGCGCGACGATGGTCGACGGATACAGCGTTGCCTGCGTGCTCGCTCGGCCGACACCGTCGCAGAACGTGATCTCCTCCGTCGTGACCACCGATCCGGAGCCGGACGAGTACGACGAACGCACCGACGTCTTCGGAAATCGCGTGGTCCAGTTCGGCCTGCACCGGCCCCACGACGGCCTCACCGTTCAGGCGATCACCGAGGCGATCGTGTGGGCGCAGGAACTCCCGCGGGTGGACATCGCGTGGGAACGCGTGGTGGCGACCGTGGCGGGACTCCGGGGCCCGGCGGCCCTCGACGTTGTCCCGTTCGCTGCGCCGTCGCTGCTCGTGACCGTGAACGCCAACCGTCTGGCGCTGTTCGAGCTCGTGACGACTGCGTTCTGGCCTGGTCGACCGATCGTTGAAGCCACGGTTGCGTTCTGCACGCAGATCTTCGAGACGTTCGTGTTCGACTCGTCGTTCACCGAGGTCAGTACGCCGCTCGATTCGGTGCTTGCGGAGCGGCGCGGCGTCTGCCAGGACTTCGCCCACCTCGCCGTCGGGTGCCTACGCACGCTCGGCCTGGCCGCCCGGTATGTGAGCGGGTACATCGAAACCGAATCGCCGCCGGGTCAGCCCAAGTTGATCGGCGTTGATGCCTCGCATGCGTGGTGCTCGCTGTGGATTCCCGACCACGGCTGGCTCGATTTCGATCCGACGAATGGGGTCGTTGCCCCGTCGCGTCACGTCACGATCGGGTGGGGGCGCGACTACGCCGACGTGGCGCCGGTCCGCGGCGTCGTGGTCGGCCCGGCGTCCACGCAGTCGTTGGCGGTCTCCGTCGACGTCTCGCGCATCTGACCCCGTCGAGCTCTCAATCGGCGAAAAATGCGCTGGTGTGACCGCTGGGCGGGCATATCAGCGCACATTTCGGGTTGGATGGGGGGATGTCGACGATCACGAACGCTGGAACGGAGCGCGAGTCGTTGCTGACGCGCCCGTTCCTCATCGTGACCGGCGTCGCGTTCCTGTTCTTTTCCTACATCGGGATGCTCGTCCCGATCGTGCCCCTGTTCATCGAGGGACCGCTGAACGGAGGTGAGTTCGCCATCGGCGTGACCGTCGCCGTCTTCGCACTTGCGGCGATCTGCGCACGGCCGCTGATCGGCCGACTCGCGGATCGCTATGGGCGTCGCCTCCTGATGGTCGGCGGAGCGACCATTGCCGGCCTCAGCGGGATCGCGTCGAGTCAAATCACCGAGTTCTGGCAACTTCTGGTGTTGCGTGGCGTGATGGGCATCGGCGAGGCAGCGCTGTTCGTCGGCGCGGCCACGTTGATCGCCGACATGTCGCCACGTGATCGCCGCGCAGAGGGAGCGAGCTACTTTTCGGTTGCCGTGTTCGGCGGGATCGGGATGGGGCCGATCATCGGTGAGGCGCTGCTCGACGGCACCAACTTTTCACGGGCGTTCGTGGTTGCCGGTCTCTTCGCGTTCCTGGCTGCGGGCTTGGCACTGTTCGCGCCCGCACGTGTCGAGACCGACGAGTTGATCGACGACACGATCGCGTCCGCGGCATCCGCCGGCGGGCGTCGCAAGCTGATCCATCCGGCGGCGCTCATGCCCGGTTTGGTTCTCGCCTGTGGTGTCGCCGCGTTTTCGGCCTTCGGTGCGTTCGTGCCCGACTACTCCCGCTCGGTCGGCATGGCGAGCTCCGGTGCCCTCTTCGCCGTCTATGCGCTCGTGTCGGTGCTCGTGCGCCTGTTCGGAGCAACCCTTCCCGAACGGCTCGGCCCGCGTCGAGCCGTCTCCATTGCGCTCGCCAACGTGTTGATCGGTCTCGCAATACTCGCGGCCTTCCCGACGATTCCTGCGCTCTGGATTGCAGCGGTTTTCGTCGGGTTCGGAATGGCGTTCAACTATCCGTCGCTGCTCGCCCTTACCGTCAATCGCGCCAGCGACAGCGATCGGGCGTGGGCCGTCAGCTCGTTCACGATGTTCTTCGAGATCGGTTCGGTCGCCGGCGGCCTGCTGATCGGCGCGTTCGCCCAAGCCGTCGGCAAACAGCTCGGGTTCCTCGGCGGTGTGATGTTCTGTCTGCT
>DASQFE010000014.1:0-1847 GCA_035633295.1 Ilumatobacteraceae bacterium
GAGCTCGAAGCGATGCACAAGGTGCAGCTGCTCAGCAAGGTCGCCTACTCGGCTACGCCTGCAGTCGTGGCCGAGGTCGCCTCACTCGGTGCCGTTGGCTTTCTCGACAAACAGCTCTCACCCCCGCCAGTCCCCGTCGCCGACATCTTGAGCGGCACGCACTCGCTCGCTGCCGACATCGCCACCCGGTACCAGATGTACAAGGATCAGGACAGCAATCGGCCGGCCCGGGAGCTGCGCCACGCAGCCGTCATCCGTGCGGTGAACTCCGATGGTCAGCTCTTCGAGCGGATGGTCGAGTTCTGGACCAACCACTTCAGTACCTATTCGGGAGAAGAGGACAAGAACGTCCGATTCGCAGCAGCGTCCGACGATCGCGACGTGATTCGTGCTCACGCACTCGGGAAGTTCTCCGACATGCTGCTGGCCAGCGCCCGCAGCGTCAGCATGCAGTTGTACCTCGACAACCACCGGTCCGTTCGTAGCGCGCCGAACCAGAACTATGCCCGTGAGATCATGGAACTGCACACCATGGGCGCCTCGAACGGCTACGACGAAGCCGACGTCGAGCAGGCCGCTCGGATTCTGTCCGGCTGGGGCCTCGCCGGCAAGATCGACGTCGACGGACTGCGGTTCGAGTATCAGCCCGGTCGTCACGTCACTGAAGCCTGTGAAGTCACGATCGTGCATCCCGATGGTTCGGTCAATACCTTCAGATCGCCACCACGACCCCTCGGCGTCGGCGGCGAGCAGGACGGCATCGACTTCATCAACTTCCTCGCCCGACGCCCGAACACGGCCGACTACCTGGCGACAAAGCTGGTGCGACGGTTTGTGAGCGACAACCCGCCGGCTTCGCTCGTGGCGTCGGCGGCCGCCGTCTACCTCGCCAACGACACGGCCATCGCTCCGGTGATGCGCCACATTCTCACCAGCCGGGAGTTCATCACCAATCAGGATCCGAAGGTGCGATCGCCGTTCGAACTCCTGGTGTCGATGATCCGCTCGACCGGCGCCACGATCGATCCGAGTTTCCTGACCACGGAGGACGCGCCAGCAACGAGGACGATCAGCGACCAGCTGAATCGGCTCGGCCACCCCATGTGGGCGTGGTCGACCCCTGACGGCTTCCCCGACAACGGCAGCTTCTGGATCACGACCAACTCGACCTTGCGCCGTTGGGAGCTCGCCGGACGGTTCGGCAACCCCCCGCTCAGGGGAATTGCCGTGATGCCGGCGTCGTTGCTCCCCAACCCCATGCCCGCAACGATCGATCTGGTCATCCGGGCGCTCGCTGGCCGTTTGGGTGTTGCGATCACCCAAACCGACGTGGCGGCGATCACCGGGTTCCTCGGCGTGGCAACCGATACACCCGTGGCCGAGGTTCGCCTGACAGAGAACCTGGGCGATGTCATCGGCCTGCTGTTGTCCATGCCCGCGAACCAATACCGCTGATCTCAGGAGTCGTCATGTCACCACACACTTCATCCACCTGCACTGCTTGCGCTCCGATCGAACGCAAGCGCCTCTCGCGGCGTGCTGTCCTCAAGGGCGCAGGCGCCGTCACCACGGTCGCGGTCGCCGCGCCCGGTTGGGGTAGCGCCGCGTTCGCCTCCAACAACGCCAATCGCATCGGTGACGTCGTCGTGAACATCTTCCTTCGCGGCGGCATGGACGGCCTCTCGGTGATTGCGCCGCTCGACGAGGACGGTGGAGCCAGCTTCCTCGCAGCGGCCCGTCCGACCATCAACGTCAATCCCGCCACCCTGCTGCCGATCCACGAGAACTTCGGGCTGAATCCGGTGATGGCGCCGCTGATGGGCGTGTTCAACGCCGGTCGACTCGCG
>DASQFE010000015.1:0-4221 GCA_035633295.1 Ilumatobacteraceae bacterium
TGGATGCGTGGAACGTGTTCTACCGCCGCCCGGTGACTTCGACGGACATCGAGAACGAACTGCGGCGCGGTCGCTGACGACCACCGCTCATGCGAGGAGGCCCGATGAAGGTTCTGACGATCTCTGCGCACCCCCATCCACGCTCGTTCTGTCGGCGCCGAGTTGCGCCGATGATGCAATGCGGCGATCAGCGCGACGAGCAATTCAGCTTCGCGGTGGTGCGCTGTGCCCGGTGACGATCTGGTGCTCACCTCGGCGGCAACACTGCGGAGGCGCAGCGTTGGGAATCTGTTGCGGATGGGTCATTGTGCGCCGACGGTGATGAAGACACTGCTTGATGCTTCGGGCTCGACCGAGCGGTGGCCGGTGCTGCTCACTGCGGGCTTGCCGGGCGGTATCGGGAACACGGGCGGTGAGTGCGGCGGGCTCACGGCACCGTTGGTGCTGCTCGGCCTCGAACACGGCCGAGATGAGACCGAGGATGGGCTGCCCGTTGTCGTGGAAGCAGGTCACGATCTGCTCGCTCGGTTCGCCGACACGCAGGGCACCACCCAGTGTCGAGAGATCAGAGGCACCGGCCGGGTGCCGTTGCGCTGCATCGCTGTGGTCCGTGAGGCGCCCGTGACCTGTGCGGCGTGCATGGCCGCTCCAGCGGCAGGGGCCGTTGCGCCAGATGCCCGGGTGGCATACCAGAGGCTGTACGAGCATTGGAAGCAACGCGGGTTCCATTGTGCCGGCGCCGTGTTGAGCGAGTCCGACAACACGCCGGCACCCGACGAGGAACTGAGAGATGCCGTCACCGCATTCATGGGCGGAACCCTCTTCGCCGGGATGACGTGCAGCGCATTGACCGCTGGCGTGATGGCTCTCGGCTTGGCGCTGGGCGAGATCGAGAACAGCCATACCCGTGTGGCACGGATGATTGCCACGATGGCTGTGCGCGGCGACGCCTTTGCCGACGAGCTCAACGCGTTCAATCGAGTCATGAACCTCGGCCATGAGCTGAGCGTGTGGTTCGAAGCGGAGTTCGGCAGCACCCAGTGCCGAGTGTTGACCCGATGTGACTTCGCTTCGACGGCGGACGTGGACGAGTACATCGACCGCGACGGCACAGCCGACTGCGCCCGCCTTGCACGACGCGTCGCCGAGCACGTCGCGACGATGATCGAGCGCGCCTCGATGGCCGCACCCTGTTAGAAGTTCCGACCGAGTTCACGGGCCCGTTCGAGGTACCCGCGCCTCGTGTCGTCGTCGGCACCGTAAACCGCGTAGAAGAGCACGTGCTCGACGTGCTTGACCCCCGGATAGGTCAACGTGTACTCATCGATGATCTTGCACATGGCCTCGCGGAGCCCGGTGTCATACGAACGCTCATCCCAGATCGTCGTCTGCATGATCAACGCCTTCTCATGCGTCAGCAACGCCTGACGGCCGTTGATATCGCCTCGCCAGGCCTCCTCAGTCAGGTCGTAGGCGAATCCTGGCGTCCAGACGCGATCAAACCACCCTTTCAGAATGACTGGAAAGGCCAAGAAATGGACCGGTGCAATGAACGCAAGTGCCTGCGCACTTGCCACCTTCTGTTGCTGTGCGAGCACGTCGTTCGGTTGAAAACGCTCCCGCAACAACCGGATGATGCCGCGGTCGTCGCGGTCGCCGACTAGCCGCTTCATTGCGAAACGTCGCAACGGACCGCCCGCCCCCTCGATCACGGACTCCCGCAGGCGCATCCGGTCAAGGATGTCGTCAGGGATGCTTTCTGCGAGCCAACTTGGCGTGTCGCGTGGGCGGTGCACCGGATCGAACCCGATCGCATACAGGTCGACGACCTCGCTCGAGTGCCCGGCCTCACGCAAACCTGCCGTGAACTGATCCAGCAGCGCGTGGCAGAACGACTTCGGGTTCGAATTCGCATAGATGATCAATACCTTCATCGAACACCTCTCGACGGCGGGTGCGTTTCCAACTTCACTGACGGGCGAAGCAATCGACGGACGCTTCGATGCGAAGCCGGACATCGTTGAGGATCCCGCAGCCGAAGCGCACCACGGCTCCCTTCTTCGAAGGCAGTGAGGGCATTGTGATGCTCCCGGTCGTCGGCGCGACAGGGCCGAACGTCCCCGTCATGACGTGCTCACCTCCAGCAGTTCAGCGCGCGGGATTCCCGTGCCCGTGGAGGCGGGCGGTTCCGCGCATGATCCGTCACCGAACATGAGTTGACCGATCGCGAGGACGCACGCAAGCGCGTCGAGAAAATGCACAGTTCCGTGGCGACGTCATCGCCGATGCGATCATCAACGTCCTCCTGATCGGATTGCGGGTCGGTTCCGTCGCCGGGTGCTTCCGGCCTGGGTGGGTCCTCACCGGGTGGGGTGTCTTGGTGCTGCTTGCCGCCTGGAACCTGTACCTCTGACGGCGGACCACCGAAGCAGAGATCGACAAGAAGATGCGGAGTCGCCGCTGACGACGACGGTGAGCAGCGGTCAGACGCGAGTCGCAACCCGCAAGGTCCGGCTGCAGCGAGCGAGATCCCCGATCCTCGGGCGCGCCGGCGCCACGCCTTGCGGACCGATCACCCGGTGACCGTGCTCAAGGTGCCGTTGCGGGCACTCAAGAAACACCGATCGATAACCCGCCTTTCATGCAGGTTCGACCCACACAGTCCGGCCCCACCGTGACGCGAGATAATCCCGATCGGGTCGTCGAGCGTTGTCACCGGCGATCTGTGACCTTTGGTTCTCGTCGGCGATGGACACGGACCGATACAACGCAGAGGTCGTGTCGGACTGACGCGTACGATACGCCGGGTGGAAGCTGAACCCGACTGCGTCTTCTGCCAGATCATCGCCGGTGATGCGCCATCGACCACGATCGCTCAGAACGAGAGGGCGATCGCGTTCATGGACATCAATCCGGCCACCCCTGGCCACGCACTCGTGATTCCGCGATCGCACGCGACCGACCTTCTGGACGTCGACGGCGATGATCTTGCGGCTTGCGCAGATCTTGCCCAGCAGGTGGCCAGGCGAGCCAAGGAGAGGCTCGGAGCAGACGGTGTCAACCTGCTGAACTGCAGCGGCGAGGCGGCCTGGCAATCCGTGTTCCACTTCCACCTACACGTCATCTTGCGGTTCAAGGACGACATTGGCAAGGACCGCATCGGGCTGCCCTGGGAGACGGTGCCCAGCAATCTCGACGAGGTCCAGCGGTTCGGCGCCCTGCTTGTTTGAACGAAGTGGTCGTCGCAACTCTTGCGACGACCTCTCGCTGCCGCCGGCGGAACCGCATACAGGTGATGCCTCCGCTGCCGCCCATAACGCGAACGCCGTAACCCGAGCACCAGCGTCGATGGACCACTCGGGAACGGCCCAAGCAGCGCACCCGATAATCACGTCTGCCGACCAACGACCGACGGAGCCGAGGAGAGCCCAGATCGGCAGCTACGCGCCCGTTGCTCCGGCCTGTCGGGCGATGCGGGCTCGACTGAACCATCTTCGACCGGGACCGGCGAACACGGCGAGCACCATGATGCCGAGCGACACTGGCCACGGGAGCGCGAGCAGCAGTGTGATGCAGAGCGCGCAAAGCACAAGGGACTTCAAGGTGATTGAAACGCCACGCGGACGCGCCCGGCTCTCCGCCTCCGTTCTGAGCTGCTCCCGCGTCGCCCATCGGTCCAACCATCCCGTCACGTGTCGAATCGTGCCCTGTTTGGGTCGCCGGCGCAAGCGTCGAGACGTGGGCGGAACCGCTCGGTATCGCCGCTCGATAATCCGTCGGAGTCAGTGGAACGACCGCTCGGGTACGGCCCGATTGCGGTGCCGTATACTCCCGGTCGCAATCTGTCGGTCCCGTGCAAAGATGAGGATTCGGCGACGAGGACAAGGTGGCGCTGAAGCCGAATCAGCAGGCCACTCTCACCTGCGATCGGAACATTGGGTCATGACCGTGCCAGCAGCGACGCACCCTTTTGGGAACCCGGCACACGCGAAGCGGTCGCTGCATTCGCCGCCCGCTGATTCGTCGACCACTGCCGCGTCGTGGTCGGCCCTCGCGTCGTGGTCAGCCCCCGCGTCGCGGGCAGATGAGATCGTCGGCGAGCGCCGGCATGTCCGGATCGCTGCCGTCGCGAAGGTTCAGTGCGATCACGACGCCGTCCGAACCGTCCTCGGAGACGAGCGCGATCGACACCGTCCCGTTCACGACGCCTTCGTGCCCGTA
>DASQFE010000016.1:0-4120 GCA_035633295.1 Ilumatobacteraceae bacterium
GTTCGCGCCGTGGATGGCGAGTCCGCCGTCGAAGTAGAGCGGCTTGTACATGTTGCCGCTGTTGGGGTTGTCCTCCGGAACTGGAAACTCGGTGCTGTCGTGCCAGCCCTCGTTTTCGAACGCAGGGTCGTAGCGATACACCTTCGACCGATCCTGCAGACGCGTTTCGAATCCGAGTGAGCCGGTGGAGGTCGGAAAGATGAACTGCAACTGCTGGCTGCCGGCACCGACGAACATGACCTGGCACGTTTGGTCAACCAACGCCCATCGTTCGTCCTCGACCGGGGCCGAGAACGGAATGCTGAGCTGCGGGGCTGCCATCAGGATCTGCTCCTCCTCGCTCCCGGCCGCCATGTCGAGTGTCGTCGGGGGCAGGCCGAGCCCCATTCGAGCGGCACACAGACGCTGCCTCGTCACCGAGCCCGACACACCATCGATCGGGAGATCGGCCATGCCGAAGCCGGCGAACAGTTGGTTGAGCTTGGCCTGCTGTATCTCGACGTTGGCCATCGTCGCTTCGGCGACCAACACCTGGTTGGGTTCGCGGGCTTCACCGGTGCGGTCGTTGAGACCGTTGTCGACGCACACGTCGAGCAGTTGGTCGGGTTGGATCGTGTCGTCGGCGAGGTCGTTCTCGGCGCGGATCGTGTCGACCCGAACGGTGTCGTCGTCGAACCGATCGGCGATCAGGCTGAGCGATTCTCCGGGCGCGACCTGGACCACGCAGAGGGGGTCGTACACATCGAGAACCGGTTCGGTTGGCGGCGGAGGCGGCGGGGGAGGCGGCTCCGCCTCGACGACCACGGTGGGCGCGATGGTCGAATCGGCAACGCCGTCGAGTGCGTCGTCGGTGCTCTGGGCCGACTCGCTACACGCTGCAAGCACCATCAGGGAGGCCGCGAGCAGCAGTGATCGGGCGCGTGCGGTCATCGGCTTCGACCTTACCGAGCCCAGCCCGCCAAGCGGCGGCATGTGTCAGATGATGCGAACCGGGATCGACCGTGGGCCGCGAACCTGGCCGCCCGCCCAGGTGACCAGGGCGGGATTGACCAACTCGAATTCGGGGATCTGAGCGATCCACTCCTCGACGGCAACACGCAGCTCCATTCGGGCGAGGTTCGATCCGGCGCAGCGATGGATGCCGGCGCCGAACGCCAGGTGACGGTTCTGTCGGCGGTCGAGGATGACCTTGTCGGCGTCGGGGAAGACCTCGGGGTCACGGTTGGCGCCCGGGAAGTTCATCAAGACGCGCTCGCCGGCCTTGATCGGACAGCCGTTGTAGTCGGTGTCCTCGATGACGCGCCGCGCCATCGTGACCGGCGCATAGGCCCGCAGGAACTCCTCGATCGCTGTCGGCATCAGGTCGGGCTCGGCGATCAAGCGACGACGGTCGTCGGGATGCGCGGCGAGGTGCCACATGGTTGAGCCGATCGACGACCACGTCGTGTCGATGCCGGCAATGAGCAGCAGCGCGCACATTCCCATCACCACCTCCTTGGTGACCGGTTCGCCATCGTGCTCGGAGTTGAGCAGTTCGCTGATGAAGTCGTCGGTCGGCTCGGCCTCGCGTTCAGCAACGGCCTGCTGCAGGTACTGGATGATGCCGACGATGCCGCGACGGCGACGATCAGGGTCGTGGGCGAACTCGAGCACGTCACGCACCCACTCGGTGAAGGTGCCGGCCATCGACTCGGGCACGCCGAGGATGTGGCCGATCACCCGCACGGGAATCTGCTGGGCGTACTCGGCGGCCGCGTCGCCCTCACCACGGGTAACCACGTCGTCGACGAGACGGCGGCACAAGTCTCGAGTGAACACCTCGTATTCGTCGACGCGGGCGGGGCTCATCGTCGGCAGCACGAGCCGTCGGGTCCAGGTGTGCAACGGCGGATCGGCGCTGATCGGAGGCACCCCCGAGGTGAGCACGGGAGCAGGGATCGGTGCGTCGCCCTGGCTGAGATCGATCATCGGCACCACTGCGATGCCGTTGCCCGAGGGGAACTTCTCGATGTCGTGGGCGATCGCGTACACGTCGGCGTAACGCGTCGGCAGCCACGACCCGCCCCAACGGTCGGTGTGCGCCATTGGACACGCCTCACGTAGTTCGTCCCAGATGCCGTAGGGGTCGGCGACGTACTCCGGATCGAAGATGTCGTAGTCGGATGCCCAGTCGGTGACCGGTGCAGTCACCGGCGCACCGGTCGATGTGTCGTTGCTCACTGGTCAACCTCCAACTCGGACCTCACGGCCATGCGAATTGGAACAGTGTTGCAGACAAGCGCGACGCGTGCGAAGCGGTGTCTACGAAGAGGTGGCGGTCGGTGACGTCAGAAGACGACGGGTACCTGACGGGGTCCGCGGACCTGGCCGCCGGCCCAGGTGACTTCGGCATTGTCGGCCAGACGGAACGACGGGATCCGCTTGATCCACTCCTCGACGGCCACGCGCAGCTCCATACGAGCCAGGTTCGACCCGGCACATCGGTGGATACCGGCGCCGAACGCGACGTGGCGGTTGTGGGCGCGATCGAGAATCACATCGTCGGGGTTCTCGAACACCTCGGGGTCGCGATTGGCGCCAGGGAAGTTCATCAGCACCTTGTCACCCGCCTTCATCGGGCATCCGGCAACCTCGATGTCCTCCACGGTGATCCGAGCCATCGTGACCGGGGAGTACGCACGCAGCAGCTCCTCGATGGCCAGCGGCATGATCTCGGGTTCGTCGATCAGGCGCTGCACGTCGTCGGGATGCGTTGCGAGGTGCAACATCGCCGAGCCGATACTCGACCACGTGGTGTCGACCCCGGCAATCAACGTCAGCGCAACGATGCCCATCACGATCAGGCCGTCGACAGGCTCACCGTCGACTTCGGCATGCAGCAGATCGCTCATCAGATCGTCGCCCGGGTTCTCGCGTCGCTCGGCGAGCAATCCGAGGAGGTACGCGATCATCGCGTCGCGCCCGCGTGTGGCCCGGGCCTCTTCGTGCGCGAACTCGAGGAAGTCCTGCACCCAGCCGGTGAACGTGTCGGCCATGTCCTCTGGGACGCCCAGGATCAGCGAGATCACCCGAACCGGGATCTGGCGGGCGTAGTCGCCGGCCGCGTCAGCCGAGCCCGACTCGACGAATTCGTCGATCAGCCGGTTGCAGAGCTCGCGGGTGTAGGGCTCGTACTGCGCGACACGGTCGTGCGAGAACCACGGCAGCAACAGTCGGCGCGTCCAGGTGTGCACCGGCTGGTCGGCATCGATCGGATGGAGGGGAATCTCGATGGGCGGTGGTGGCCGTTCCTCGTCGGTGAACGACAGCACCCCGACGTCACTCGAGCTGAAGTGAGCGTGATCCTGGGCGATTCGCTGGATGTCGGAGTACTTCGTTGGCAGCCACGACCCTCCCCAGCGGTCGCTGTGAGCGATCGGGCACTGCTCGCGTAGGTCGTCCCACACCGGATACGGATCGGCCACGTAGTCGGGGTCGAGGATGTCGTAATCGGTGGTCCAGTCGGTCACGGGCTTCGATGTCATTGCGCCTCCCCAGTCGTCAAACGTTCAACGTAGTGTTGCACGCAATGACTGCTCGGGCCGGAACCGCTCGCATCGACATCACGCCGACCTGGCCGGTGATGCAGGGCGGCTTCGGTCAGCGGACCACGCCGAGCGAGGGAGTGCTCGATCCGGTACATGCCAAGGCCCTGTACCTCGAGTCAGGGGACGATCGGGTGTTGTTGATCACCGCCGACCTCATCGCCATCCCGTATCAGGTGTCGTCGCCGGTCGTCGCGGGAATCGTCGCCGCCTGCGGTTTGTCACCGGACCAGATCTGCATCTGCGCGTCGCACACCCACTCCGGTCCGCTGCCGTTCGGTCCTGCGGGTGCCCCCGGTGTCGAGGAGTACAGCACGTTCCTGATCGCGGCGCTCATCGACGTCGGTGTCGCAGCGACGCTCGCGCCCGTTGAGTGCGAGGTCGGAACGGGCGTCGGGAGCGTGGACGTCTTCTTCAATCGACGCACTCGTGGCAACCCGAATCTCGTCGACTCGCGGGTCGGGGTGCTCGTCGTGCGAGCGGTCGGTGCCGATGCTGCACTCGCGGTGCTGTTCGGCGTTGGATGCCATCCCGTC
>DASQFE010000017.1:0-3950 GCA_035633295.1 Ilumatobacteraceae bacterium
TCGTCGTGGCTGCCGATCTCGGCGATTCGGCCGTTCTCCACGAACGCAATGCGGTCGGCGCTGCGGATCGTCGACAGTCGGTGGGCGATCACGATGGCCGTGCGGTCACGCATGGCATGGTCGAGTGCCGCCTGGATGAGCGCCTCGTTCTCGTTGTCGAGATGGCTGGTCGCCTCGTCGAGCACCATGATGCACGGGTTCTTCAGCAGTAGCCGGGCGATCGCAAGGCGCTGCTTCTCGCCGCCGCTGAGCCGGTAGCCGCGTTCGCCGACGATTGTGTCGTAGCCGTCGGGAAGCGCCGCAATGGTGTCGTGGATCCGTGCTGCCTTCGCCGCCGCAACGAGTTGCTCGTCGGTTGCCTCGGGGTCGGCGTAGCGCAGGTTGTCGCCGATCGATTCGTGGAAGAGATGCGGGTCCTGCGACACCACGCCGATCGAGGTTCGCAACGAGTCGAGCGTGAGATCGCGCACATCGTGGCCGTCGATGCGTACCGCACCGGACGTCACGTCGTAGAGCCGGGGGAGCAGTGAGATGGTGGTCGACTTCCCCGCCCCCGATGCACCGACCAGCGCAACGGTCTCCCCGGGCGCCACCGTCAGCGTCAAGCCGGTGAGCACGTCGACGTCGGGGTCGGTGTCGTTGCCGAGTCCGGCATTGGTCTCCATCGACGCAATCGCCGACTCGGCTGCGGGCGGGTAGCGGAACACGACGTTGTCGAACTCGACGGCGCCTTTCGGCTCGACGAGGTCGATCGCGCCCGGCCGTTCCTGGATCGCCTCGGGTGCATCGAGCACCTCGAACACCCGCTCGAAGCTCACCATCGAGGTCATCAGCTCGACGCGAGCGTTCGTCAGGCCCGTGAGTGGCTGATACACCCTCGTCACCAGCGCCGCGAGCGCAACGAGTGTGCCGACCTTGATGCTGCCGTCGACCACCATGAACGCGCCGAACCCGTAGATCGCCACCGTGCCCAGGGCGCCGACGAGCCCGAGGGCGACGAAGAACACCCGACCGAGGAGTGCCGCCTGGATTCCCGTGTCGCGCACGCCGGCAGCTCGCTGATCGAACGCCTCACGTTCACGGCCTCCCGATCCGAACAGCTTCACCAGTGTCGCCCCCGACACGTTGAACCGTTCGGTCATCTGGGTGTTCATCGCCGCGTTGTAGCCCATCTGTTGGCGGGCGATCCCCTGCAAACGCAGCCCCACCCGGCGTGCCGGAATGATGAAGATCGGCAGGACGAGCAACGTCAACAGCGTGAGTTGCCATTGCAGGAAGAACATCGCCGCCAGCGTGGTGACGAGCACGATCACGTTGCTGACCACGCTGCCCAGCGTGCTCGTCACGGCGGTTTGGGCGCCGATGACGTCGTTGTTGAGCCGTGACGTGATCGACCCGGTCGGTGTTCTCGTGAAGAAGGCGATCGGCATCCGCTGGATCTTGGCGAACAGTGCCCGTCGGAGGTCGTAGATGAGGCCTTCGCCCACCCGGGCGCTGGTCCAGCGCTGCACGATCGCGAGCGCTGCATCGGCGACCGCGGCCAGGGCTGCGATTGCGGCCAGCAACGCGATCTGTTGCTTGTCGCCGGCCGGGATGGCGTTGTCGATGATGCTCCGGAACGCGAACACCGGGACGAGGGCGAGCAGTGCAGCCGCCAGGATGGCGACGAGGAACACGATGATCGTGGTTCTGTACGGGCGAGCAAACGCCCACACCCGAGCGAGGGTGCCCTCCTGCAGCGCCACGCCCTTGAGGGAGTCCTTGTCGGTTGGCATCATCGAGTGAGGGGGCATGCGCATGATGCCACGCTACGAGCGTCCTTGCTGGTGCGGTCGAACCCGATGACCGTACGCTGGGGCCGATGCGCCGTCTCGTTCTCGTTGCCGTTGCAGCGATTGCTGTCGCGGCCTGCTCGAACGATCCCGCCGAACCCGCCGTCGTTGCCCGCGACGTCACCGGCATCACGAACCCCCCGGACTCGGTGGCGGACGAGCCGCTGTCGTCGGAGCCGCTCGACTACGCCATCGAATGGACGCCGCTGGACGATCGCGTCGACGAGGGCCGGATCACCGTGCCGGTCGACTACGCCGACCCGCAGGGTGACACCATCGATCTGTACGTCGCTCGTCACCGTGCGAGCAACGCAGCCGTAGGGCCGATGCTCTCGAATCGAGGCGGTCCGGGTGCCGAGGGCGCGTCGCTGGCGTTGAGCGCGTCGGGATACTTCGAACCCGAGATCACCGACAACTTCGACATCATCGGCTGGGACCCTCGCGGCACCGGCCAGAGCGAGGGTGTCGTCGACTGCATCGACGACGAGGAGTACGACCGTTTCTTCGCCAACTACGACGTCACGCCCGACGATCAGGCCGAACGCGACGCCGTGGTGGCCAACGCCGAGGAGTTCGCGCAGCGCTGCATCGATCGCGTCGATGATCTTCAGTACGTGGGTACGAACAACTCGGCACGAGACATGGACGCCATTCGTCAGGCGCTCGGTGTCGATCAGATTTCGTACTTCGGCTTCAGCTACGGCAGCGAGCTCGGCGGCGTCTGGACCACCTTGTTTCCCACGACGGTGCGAGCGGCGGTGTTCGACGGTGCGAGTGATCCCAACGCCGACCCGCTCGACGCGAGCCGCCAGCAGGGTGCAGGTTTCGAGGCGGTCCTCGACACGTTTCTCGCCCAGTGCAGCGCCGATTCCTCCTGTCCATTCCACAACGGCGGTGATGCCTCAGGCGCCTACGACCGTTTGATGGCGAGCCTCGACGAGTCGCCGCTGCCGAGCGCCGACGGACGCCCTCCGGTCGATCGCGGCATTGCGGCAATCGCCACCGCGCAGGCGATGTACTCCGACAGTTACTGGCCGGCGTTCGAGCGTGCCCTCGAAGACGCCGCGGCCGGCAACGGCGCTGCACTCCTCCAACTCAACGATGCGTACTACGGCCGCCGCGATGACGGAACATACGGCAGCCTGATCGAATCGTTCCGGGCAATCAGCTGCGCCGACGATGCCGAACGCCCGACCGTGGCCGAATCCGATGGAAACGTGGACGCGATTCTCGAGGTGGCCCCGCGAATTTTTCCATTCACAACCGGTTCGTATTTGTGCACCTTCTTCCCGCCGGCGCTCGACCCACGCGTCGAGATCACTGGCGCCGGCGCCGGTCCGATCGTGGTGATCGGCACAACCGGCGACGCCGCGACGCCGCTGGAGAGTACCCGGGCGATGGCCGAGACGCTGGAGGACGGTCGTCTCGTGATCGTCGAGGCGAACCGGCACACCGGGTATCGGGACAGCGATTGCGTGCAGGGCATCGTTCACGAGTATCTGCTGCGGCTCGTCGCACCCGACGATGGAACGGTTTGCTCGTAGCCGGTCCCCGCGTTCAGCGCTAGCCTCGCACCCGGAAGGCTGCCAGAGCGGACGAATGGGACAGTCTCGAAAACTGTTGAGGTCTTTTGGGCCTCCGTGGGTTCGAATCCCACGCCTTCCGCCAGTACGTCCACGGGCGTCCATGGAGATCCACGAAAAGCCTGCTGAGCAGGGGAAACGTGAAATCGAGATCCATGGACGCCCGTCGTCGTTTTCGGTGCGTTACTCACCAATCTCTTCGCGTCGGGGATCGTCGACCTCGAGGACGTCGCGCGGTTCGTCGGGCACGTCGCCACGAATCGCGGCTACGTGCAGCACGAAGGCGATCGCCCTCGCCAAGTCAGCGAACGCGCGCTCGAACTCCTCGACCCGCCGCCGTCGGCGTGAGGGGAAGCAGTCTGAGGGAAGGCAGAACAGGTTGCCGTTATTGCTGATCGTGTTGCACTTGTCGCTGCGCCGATCTACAGTTTTGCCATGAGCAACATCGTCTTCTTCGACGACGTGAGCGATGAGGTGCGCGAGGCAGCGGAGAAGTTCGTCGCTGCCGATCACACGGAACGTTTTGGCGTTCTGG
>DASQFE010000018.1:0-2304 GCA_035633295.1 Ilumatobacteraceae bacterium
TGGCTGTACGCCCACCACAACGGAGAAGGCAAGGGGATGGTGCACTACATCGCCGTCAACGGACGAACGGGCGAGGTCATGGGCAGTGTCCCGGTCTCGCATCGCAGGTTGTTCGCAGCGGCGTTGGGCGTCGGGCTTGCCATCGAGGCCCTCATGATTGCGATCCTGGCGGCGGCCGGATGATCGCCTTGCTGTTGAACGAATTGACCTCGGCGATGTCGTCCGCAGCGTTCGTCGCGGCCGAGGACGACGGCGGTCCGGCCTGGCTGCTCCTGCTCGGGCCTGCGGGTGCCGGTGGGGTCTACTTCTTGTCGTGGCGGTACTACCGCAACACTCATCAGTCGCACGCCTTCGAGCGAGAGACACGCATCGTGGCGCAACCGGTCACCGGCAACGAGGCGAAGGTCAACGAGATCAAGGGCACCAAGAATTCCGGGATCGACGGCGACAACCGCAGCAATCACCGACAACGCGTGGAGCGGCTCGAATAGGACGGCGTCGGGCAACTCTTGACCAGCTCGCAGAGGAAAGCCGACCGACAGACGTGGGTCCAGAGAGCGCAGAAGGCCCGGAAACCTGAAGCTTCCGGGCCTTCCAAATGGTGGCGGGGGCAGGATTTGAACCTGCGACCTTCGGGTTATGAGCCCGACGAGCTACCGAACTGCTCCACCCCGCGTCGAAGTGGACTCATACTTTACGTCGGTCCACGCTCGATGACAACCAGCTAGTCCTGTCGGAGAAAGCCCGCCGTCGTCGCGGCCGAGACGGCACGATTGCGCATCTCGAATCCAGCCTTCACCGCCGCAGTCCCGATCAGGACGCCCAGCGCAATCGACAGCACCGTCACCATCGTGCTCGTGAAGTCGGCCGGCCCGAGCCGCGAGGTCGTCCCCACGATCGCGGTGACCCCGATCAGACCTGCTGCACCGGGCACCAGAAGCCAGAACGCCGGCAGGAACAGCACCATCGACGGCGGACCCTCCCGGCGACGCCCGATCAACAGCACCAGCGGCGTCATCGCGAGCGCACCGAAGAACCCGGACAGCTCCGGTTCGAACACCGCTGCGCCGAACTCCTGGCCGGCCGAGGCCGCCACCAGCACGAGCAGGATCCACGGCATCGCCCGCCGGGGCGCACAGAGGTGGAGATGGTTGCCCAGCGCGATCACGACCAGTGCGAGCACCGTCGTCCACGACCCGAGCTGGTCGAACGGTCGGTCGATCAGATCCGTCGGTGGAACGCCCACCAGCGCAGCTGCGGCGACGATCCCGAAGGCCAGGAGCAGCAGGTTCATCAGGCCCTCGACCAGCCGGCTGGCGCCGCTGATCGTCTGACCGGCTGCCAACTCCATCGTGCCGGTCGTGATCGCCGCACCGGGGAGGAACACCACGAGCGGAGCGATCAGGCTCCTGATCGGATTCTCGCCGTCGTAATACTCGGCGGCGACGAACACGATCGCCGCCACCCCGAACGACACCAAGACCGGCATCACGGCCTGCAACTCCGGAACCCGGATCAGCAACACGAGCCCGACGAGGGTTCCGAGCACGAAGGCACCCGCGACGCCGAGCAACGTCGGTTGGAGGGCCAGTGCGAAGCCGGCGGAGAGCACCCCCAAGCCGATGGTGCGCACGACCCGACCGAACGGCGCCGGGCGAACCAGGATCACCGCCAGCTCGGCGTGCGCATCCGAGACCGTGACCTCACCACGCTCCGCCCGACCGGCGACGTCGTACACGTCGCTCACCTGATCGAGTCGCAAACGGATCCCCGACACCGCCGAGGTCAGGCGCACCTGACCGGTCGACACGCCTCCTGCCTGCAGGAGCAACACCGTCGGCAGCACGACGATGTCGAGGTCGTCGGCGCCGCAGACGTTCGCAATGGTGAGCAGACGACGACGAATCACATCGACCGCCTCGCCCGACAGGATCAGCAACTTGCCGAGTTCGACCAGCAGTGCCACCAACTCGTCGCGTTGGCTGCTCGCGGGAAGAGGCGTGGTCACCGCGTCACACGGCGACCGGCGAGCCGGGTCCGAGGGGGATCCCGAGAACCCACCAGGCGATGAACAGCAGGATCCAGGCCACGGCGATGAAGAGCACGTACGGCAGCATCAGCGCCACGATGGTGCCGATGCCGGCGTTGCGGACGTACCGCTGTGCGACCACGACAATGAAGGGGAGATACACCATCAGTGGCGTGATCACGTTCGTCGGTGAGTCGCCGATGCGGTAGGCGGCGAGGACGGTCTGCGGGGCGACGTCGAGACGTACGAAGATCGGGATGAACACGGGAGCGAAG
>DASQFE010000019.1:0-7246 GCA_035633295.1 Ilumatobacteraceae bacterium
TCGTGCTGAATCGCACGCTCGTTCACGCCGAGTCGGCGGCGACGCTCGCACCAGTTGCCTCGGTCGGGATCGTCTACGACATCAGTCGTGCCGACGTCGTGGTCAATGCAACGAATGTCGGTATGGGGGTCGACCCGCGCCGGGCAACGCCGCACGATCTGCCCTGTGACCCGGCCCTGCTCCGTGACGAGCAGGTGGTCGTCGATCTCGTGTATCACCCGCTGCGCACGGCCTGGTTGGCGGCCGCCGACGCGCACGGCGCCCGAACGGTCGACGGACTCGGCATGTTGATCCATCAGGCGGCGCTGCAGCAGGAGCGGTGGATCGGAGTCCTGCCGGACACGGCGGTCATGCGAACCGCCGCCGAGGCGGCACTCGCCCACCGGTAGCCTCGACCAGATGTTGCGGTATCTCACGGCCGGCGAGTCCCATGGCCAGGCCCTCGTGGTCATCATGGAGGGGCTGCCGGCCGGTCTCGAGATCACGGTCGAACAGATCCAGGCCGAGATGGCCCGCCGGCGACTCGGCTACGGCCGCGGTCCACGTCAGCGTTTCGAGGCCGATGAACTGACACTCATCGGCGGCGTCCGTCACGGCCGCACCCTCGGGTCGCCGGTCGCGATCGAGATCAAGAACAGCGAGTGGTTCCGCAGTGACAGATGGCACGAGGAAATGAGCCCAGCCCCGGGCGCCACGAAGGATCCGCTCACGCAGGTTCGTCCCGGCCATGCCGACCTGGCCGGCATGCAGAAGTACGGCTTCACCGACGCCCGTGACGTGTTGGAGCGCGCCAGTGCCCGAGAGACCGCTGCGCGCGTGGCTGCCGGTGCGGTGGCCAAGGCGTTGCTGAAGCTGCTGGGCGTCGACATCATCTCGCACGTGATCCAGATGGGTGAGGTGCGGGTCCCTCGCGGTGCTGTTCGTCCCACACCCGACCAGCTCGATCGAGTCGATGACAACGAGGTTCGCTGTTTCGACATCGGAGCCGGCGAGGGGATGATCGCTGAGATCAAGGCCGCAGCCAAGGATGGCGACTCGCTCGGCGGCGTGGTCGAAGTACTCGGCTTCGGCGTGCCGGTCGGGCTCGGCAGCCACGTCCACTGGGATCGCAAACTCGATGCACTTCTCGCCCAGGCGATCATGAGTATCCAAGCCGTCAAGGGCGTCGAGATCGGCGACGGGTTCGAGGTCGCCGGACGGCGGGGGAGCGCTGCACACGACCCGATCTCGTGGGACGCCGACGCGGAGGTGTATCGGCGCGGGAGCACGCTCGCCGGCGGCACCGAGGGTGGCATCTCCACCGGTGAGTTGCTCGTGGTGCGCGCTGCGATGAAGCCCCTCGCCACACTCAACAAGCCGACGCTGGAAACGGTCGACACCGAGACCAAGGAGTCTGCCGTGTCGTTCAAGGAGCGAACCGACGTCACTGCAGTTCCGGCGATGGGTGTGGTCGCGGAGACCATGGTGGCGCTCGTGCTCGCTGGCGAGGCGCAGCGCAAGTTTGGTGGCGATTCGGTCGACGAGTTCGTCCGCAATGCCGAGGCGTTCACGGCCTCGCTGTCGTGAACGCCTCGCGCCACCTCGTGCTCGTCGGCATGATGGGCGTAGGCAAGTCGACCGTGGGCCGAGCGATCGCCTCCGAACTCGGTCGACCGCTCTACGACTCCGACGAGATGATCGAGCAGCGCACTGGTCGCAGCGTCCGCGAGATCTGGACCACCGACGGCGAGCCTGCGTTCAGGGAGCTGGAGACCGACGCGCTCCTCGATGCGCTCGTGCAGTCGGAACCCTGTGTCATTGCTGCAGCCGGCGGTGTCGTGCTGAGCGAGGCCAACCGAGCTGCACTCCATGGGCCTGAGGCCCATGTCGTGTGGCTGCGCTCGGAGGTCGACGTCCTGCTCGACCGGGTGCGTCAAGGAGGTCATCGACCGCTGCTCGACGACGATCCGGAGGCGACGCTCCGACGTCTCTACGACGAACGGGCCCCGCTCTACCAGGAGGTCGCCGATGCCATCGTCTCCGTCGACAACCGCTCCATCAACGACGTCACCAAGGCGGTACTGCGATGCTGCGGGTGACCGTTCCGCTCGCCGAGCGCTCGTACGAGGTGGTGGTCGGCGCCGGTGCAATCGTCGAGCTCGACGCGCTGCTTCCCGACGACGCCACCCGGGTGGCGATCGTCACGCAGGAGGCCGTGCCGCTGACGTGGTCGTCGGCGAGTCGGTCGGTCGAGACCTACGTCATCGACTCGGGAGAGTCGGCGAAGTCGCTGACCACGATCGAAACGCTCTTGCGGGGCTTCGCCCGCCAAGGCCTCACTCGCCGTGACGTCGTGATCGGGCTCGGCGGTGGCATGGTCACCGACGTCGCCGGCTTCGCGGCGGCCTCGTGGCACCGTGGCACGTCGGTGGTCCACGTCGCCACCACGCTGCTCGGCATGGTTGATGCAGCGATCGGCGGCAAGACCGGCGTGAACCTCCCGGAGGGCAAGAACCTCGTCGGCGCCTTCTGGCAACCGTTGGGGGTGATCTGCGATCTCGATGCCCTGTCGACGCTGCCCGAACGTGAGATGCGCTGCGGCCTCGGCGAGATGTCGAAGTATCACTTCTTGACCGGCGACGACCTGCTTTCGCTGCCCCTCGATGAACGGATCGCGCGCTGTGTCGAGATCAAGGCCGGTGCGGTGGCAGCCGACGAGCGCGAAGGCGGTCGACGGGCGCTGCTCAACTACGGCCACACGCTCGCCCACGCGATCGAGATCGCGACCGATCACGAGATCGCCCACGGCGAAGCGGTTGCCATCGGGCTGGTCTTCGCCGCAGAGCTGGCCCATGAACTCGATCGTGTCGACGAGGCCCGCGTCGACGAGCATCGCCGGATTGTCGCCGGTGAGTACGGCCTGCGCATCACCCCGCCCGAAGGACTCGACGTCGAACACCTGCTCGTGCTGATGGCTCGCGACAAGAAGGCTGTCGATGGGCTCACCTTCGTGCTCGACGGGCCCGACGGCGTCGAAGTGGTCGCCGGCGTCCCCGAATCGGCTGTCCGATCCGCACTGAGTCGATTCGTGTCTCGCTCATGATTGAACCCAGTACCCCGATCGACCATGCTCGACGGGTCGCAACGGTCCAGCAGGGTCTGCCTCTCGGGAACGAGTGTGATGCCCTGCTGTTCACCGACCTGGTGGACGTGCGGTGGCTGACGGGGTTCACCGGATCGAACGGGTGGGCCGTCGTGACGGCCCACGACCTGATCGTCGGCACGGACGGCCGATACGGCGAGCGCGCACGGGCGGAGACAGCGTCGAGCGGCGCCAGGGTCATCGCCGAGGCGACGCGAGTGAAGCTGCATCGCCGCCTGATCGAATCGCTCGACGCCGCCAGACTCGTCGGCCTCGATCCCGCATCGACCACCCACGCCGAATGGAACCGACTCGCCGACGACCTCGCACTGCAACCGACCGAGTCGTCGGTGAAGATCGAGCGCCGGATCAAGGACGCGGCCGAGATCGAGCGGATGACCGCGGCGGCGGCCGCGGCTGATGCGGCGCTGGCCGAGGTCGAGCCGATCCTGTTCGCCACCCTCGACACACCGATCACCGAGGCCGACATCCGCAACGAACTCGAGTACCGGATGCGACTGCATGGTGCCGACGACCGCAGCTACGAGACCATCGTCGCGTCGGGCCCCGATCACGCCGCACGTCCGCATCACGAAGTGGGCCGGCGAAGGATCGTGGAGGGTGACACCGTCATCATCGATGTCGGTGCCCTCGTCGACGGCTACCACTCCGACATGACCCGGTCGTACGTGATCGGCGAGCCGACCACGGAGCAGCGCGAGATCTACACGCTGGTTGAGGCTTCACACGCTGCCGGCGTCGCCGCTCTGCGTCCCGGGATCTCGGCCCGCGACCTCGACACGGTGTGCCGCGACGTCTTCGAGGACGCCGGCCACCTCGATTGGTATCTGCACGGCACGGGCCACGGGGTCGGCCTCGAGATCCACGAATCACCGTTCCACTCGCAGGCCTCCGATGAGGTCATCATGGCCGGCCACGTGGTGACGGTGGAGCCGGGCCTCTATCGTGTCGGTTTCGGTGGGTTCCGGATCGAGGATCTCCTCGTCGTCACCGAAACCGGCTCGCAGCCCCTGACACATACCGCGCCGCACCCATTTCCGGGTTGAAGACTCGATGAGAACACGAAGGACAACACCATGCCGCAGATCTCCGTGAACGACCTGAAGAACGGAATCACCCTCGAACTCGACAACGGACTGTTCCAAGTGATCGAGTTCCAGCATGTCAAGCCCGGAAAAGGCGGGGCGTTCGTGCGCACGAAGATCCGCAACCTCCGTAACGGCGCCGTGATCGACAAGACGTTCAACTCCGGCATCAAGGTCGAGCAGGCCATCGTCGATCGCCAGGACATGCAGTTCCTGTACAAGGACGGTGGCGACTACGTGTTCATGAACACCTCCACCTACGACCAGATGAACGTGCCGAGCGCCTCGCTGGGCGATGCGGCCGACTACCTCACCGAGCAGATGGTGGCCCAGATCGCCCAGTACCAGGGTGAGATCATCGGCGTCGAGATTGCAGCCTCGGTCGAACTGCTCATCGCCGAGACCGAGCCTGGCGTGCAGGGCGACCGCGTGTCGGGTGCCCGCAAGCCGGCGACGCTCGAAACCGGCAAGGTGTTGCAGGTTCCGCTGTTCGTCGAGCCGGGCGACAGGGTCAAGGTCGACACCCGTACCGGCGACTACCTCACCCGCGTCTGATCCAGGATCGACCAGCGTCTTTCATGGCTGCCATGCCGCGTCCCGACGACCGCTCCGACGCGCGCGAGCGTGCGCTCTACCTGCTGTACGAGGCCTACTCGAAGGGCATCACGCCGGCCGATGCGCTCGCGGTGCAGGTACTCGAGCCCGATGCGTTGACCACGCTGCTCGTCGTCGGCGTCGGCGAGCACGTCGACGAGCTCGATGCTGCCATCGCTGCACGAGCCAAGGGTTGGACTCTGGTGCGTATGCCCGTGCTCGATCTGAACATCCTGCGCCTCGGCGCATTCGAACTGGCCCATCGGCCCGACGTCCCGCTGGCCGTGGCGATCGATGAAGCCGTGGAACTCGCGAAGCGGTTCTCCACCGACGACAGTGGTCGTTTCGTGAACGGGGTGCTCTCCGCGCTGGTCGACGACCTGCGACAGTAGGTCGATGGCTGCGCGAACGTGGTGGCACCGGATCCCACCGCCCAGCGCCCCCCAGGTGTTCCTTGCCGGAGCCGTGATCGGCTGGACCTGGTACTTCACAGCCCGGTCGCTCGACATCCACCACGCACTCGGCACGTCGAGTTACGACTCGGCGCTCTACGACCAGGGGATGTGGCTGCTGTCGCGCTTCGATGCCCCGTTCGTCACCCTGATGGGCCGCAATTTGTTCGGCGACCACACGTCGTTCATTCTGCTCCCACTCGTCCCGCTGTACTGGATCGCCCCCGGCGCCTGGATCATGTTCACCGCACAGTCGGCAGCGATCGCGGCAGGCGCCATTCCGGTGTTCCTCTACGGACGAAGGCGGCTGGGGTCGGAATGGCTCGCGCTGATCGGCGCCGCCACGTATCTGCTGCATCCGGCGGTGGGTTGGACGAACCTCGAGAACTTCCATCCCGACGCGTTCCTCGGGGTGTTCGTCGGCTTCGCGATCTACGGCGCCCTCGAGCGCAATTGGCGGGTCTACGGCGTCTTCGTGGTGCTGTCACTGCTGGTCAAGGAGGACGTATCGCTGGTGATCGTTCCGCTCGGCGTGTGGGTTGCGCTCCGACGCGATCGCCGGATCGGGTTACTGACCGTCTTTGGAAGTGTGGCCTTCATGGCGGTGGCGATGCTGCTGGTGATGCGCAGCCTCATCGGCGTGCCGACGCGCAATGGATGGCGTATCCCGTTCGGCGGTCCGTGGGGGCTCGTCGACACCACGGTGACCAATCCGACGCAGCTCGTCGATCATCTTCGCAGCGATGACCGACCGTGGTACCTCGTGCAGATGACAGCGCCGTTCGCATGGCTGTTCCTCCGACTGCCTGATGTGGCGATGATCAGCGCGCTCGTGCTTTTCACGAACGTCCTGAGCACGTTCTGGTACCAGTATCAGATCGACTACCACTACAGCCTCGTGGCTGTGCCGGGGTTGGCGATCGGCACGCTGTACGCAATCGGCGCGATGAGCAATCACGTCATGTCGGTGAGGGGTCATCCTCTGGCGATCCCGACGCGCTCGTTGGCGATGATGACACTCGCCGTCGCGTCGCTCGCGACGGCACTGCTGTGGGCGCCGTCACCGCTCGGGCGCACCGACTCGTGGTACGGCGATCGCAGCAACATCTACGCCACGTCGGCGCGCGAGTTGCTCGGGGAGATTCCGGCCGATGCGGTGGTGTCGGCGAACTACCGCCTCACGCCTCAATTGACGTACCGCGAGGAGATCTACCAATTCCCGGTTCCATTCCGCGTGTCGCTGTACGGGACCGATACGAGCCTCGAGGGATCACGTCTCGACGAACGCGCCGAGCGGGTCGAGTACGTGATGATCCCTGTAGATCAGGACGCCCGGCTGATCGCCGACTGGCGGGCCATTTCGGACGCCTTCGACGAAGTGGCCCGCAACGAGATCTGGGTCCTGTACGAACGCAATCGCAACGTCGAACTCCCTGGCTAGCCCTTGCAACACGGGTCATAACAACAGGGGTCAGACCCCTTTTGTGAGGTCAGCGGGGGCCGCGGATGAGCTGGCCGGGAAGTTCGCCGATGAACTCGTCGTGGTCGACGATCTGGACACCGGCGACGAATGTGGCGTCGTAGCCCTTGGCCTTCTGCACGAGGCGGCGCGCACCGGCGGGTAGATCGTGGGCCATCCGGGCGGCGCCGAACGTGAGGTGGTCGTAGTCGATGATGTTGAGGTCGGCGCGCAGGCCCGGCACCACGGCGCCACGATCGGTGAGACCGTAGAGCTCGGCGGTGTCGCGGGTCTGGCGTCGTATGACGTGTTCGAGTTCGAGCTTCGGGCCGCGAGTGCGATCGCGGGTCCAGTGGGTCAGCATGAACGTCGGCGTGCCGCCATCGCAGACGACACCGCAGTGCGCGCCGGCATCGGCGAGCCCCATTCGCGTGCCCGGGTGCTGATGCACCTCGTAGGTGAACGACAGGTCGCCGTAGGCATAGTTGAAGAACGGCGTCAGGATGATGCCGTT
>DASQFE010000020.1:0-8221 GCA_035633295.1 Ilumatobacteraceae bacterium
TCACCAGCGGCCCGCTCACGGTGGTCAGCGGGCTCAACCGCACCTCGAGCAACCCGACGATCAACGACGAGATACCCACGGCAAGCAACACCGGCACCAGAGCCAGCAGCCCTCGCGTGAGACTGCGGGTGCGCAGCACCAAGAACAGCGCGGCGAGGCTGAGTGCGAGGTACGTGAGGTTGGCCCGGTTGGCTGACAGGTTCTCCAGGAGTCCGATACCAACCGTGGCGAGACCAGCAGGCGTGGCCCGAACCGGATCCTGCCCTTCGGGGAGATCCACGAGCAGCACGCTGTCGGCGGGCAGATCGAGCGCATCGATGCGCTCCTGCAGGTCGGCTTCGAGTTCGCGCACCAGAACCGCACGCTCTTCGAGGCTCGCCGGCGCCAGGCGCAGGTTGAGCTGGGTACCGGTCGGATCATCCGGTGAACGCAGCAACGCCTTTTGGATGTCCTCTGGCATCTGCTCCCCCGATGCCGCCACATCGGCAGATGTCGGCGCAATCGGGGTCGCGCCGTCGATCTTGATGATCTTGCCCATCGTGTTGACGATGCTCGACGTCGACACCACGTCGCCGCGCTCCTCAGCGTCGAGGGTGAAGTCCCAGACGAGGTCGATGACGTCCTGGTCGTAGATGTTGTTGGCGGCAACCAGGACGCCGAGCGTCGAGGAGAAGCCGGTGTCGGCTTCCAGTTGCTGGATGTCCTTGACGACCTGGCTGTCCTGATCGACCCACTTGATCGGATCGGATTCGATCTTGGCCCGATCCTCCACGAGCACGCCGCCGACGAACAGGATCGTCGACACGATCAGCAACGGGAGACCCCAACTCGTCGGCAGTGAACCGAGCTTGACGACGATCTTCTCGACGAAGCTCTCCGGGCGTACCTCGGTGCGCTTCTTGTACTCGCGGATCCCGAGTGCCGACGCCGGCACCACGATGCCGACGACCACGAGGACGACAATGCCGATCGCCAGCAGGACTCCGAAGTCGCGGATCATCGGCACCTTGGAGATGCGCAACGCTGCGAACGCGACCACGGCGGTGAACGCCGCGGCGAACAGCGGCGGCGCGAGGTTGGCCACCGTCTCGGAAATCGGATGCGCCTCTTTGTCGAGGACCACCTCTTCCTCGACCCGGTTGTGGATCTGGATCGCGAAGTCGATTCCCATCCCGATCAGGATCGGCAGACCCGAGATCGTGACGAGCGACAGGCTGATACCGATCATCCCGAGGATCGAGAACGACCAGAGCACGCCGATGATCACGGCCAACAGCGGCAGCAGGCGCCACCGCACCCGGAACATCACGAGCAGAACGAGGGCCATCAGCGCCAGCGCTGCGGCCCCCAGGGTCAGCATGCCGCCCTGGAGGTAGTCGTTGAGATCGGCCAGGTACACCGGCACGCCGGTCACCGTGAGATCGAATCCCTCGAACTGGGCATCGTCGAGGATGTCGATGACCTGCTTGGTCCCCACCGTCTGAGTATCGAGATCGGCGTTGCCCTCGAGCACGACGCCACCAACGGCGGTGCCATTGACAATGCCGCCTTCGACGTTCGGGAAGGTGGAATCGAGCGACAGGCGGACCCTGCGCTCGTCGTCGGCCGGGGGAGTAACAACGCCGTCTTCGACCGTGAACCCGCCGTTGTCGTAGATCAGCAACTCGTTGTATGCCGGATTCCCGACGACCCGATCCTCTTCGGGGATCTCTCCGAGCCGGGCGAGCGCAGTGGTGATGTCGGCTTGACGCGCCGCGGCACCCGCTTCGTCACGTGAGGCAGCCGACAGCAAGGCCGCGGAGCCGACGGAGTTCACGCCACCCTCGAGCAGCTTGGCGCTGTATTGCAGCGACGTCAGCGGCGTGATGACCGCATCAACGCCCTCGACATCATGGAGTTCGTCGGTGATCCGCGTGAGCTCGTCGAGGTTTGCGCCGGAGTAGAGCTCGCTGACGTCGGAGCCGTCGTTCGAGGTGAACAGCAAGATGACGGTCTCGCCACCGAAGTCGTCCTGGAATGCCACGTTGTCGATGGCGATCTGCGAATCCGGATTGAGGTAGCTGTCCTGCCCGGTGGCGAAGTCGATGTTGCGTGCCCCGAACCCGAGCAGCACGGTGATCGCGACGACCCCGGCTGCGACGAACTTCCAGTGCTTGCCCAGTGCCACACCGAGCCACCGCCAGAAACGTTCCATCTTCATGTTCCAACCCCCTCGTCGAACTCCTCCGATCGTAGGTCGCACAACGCCTGTCGACCGCAAGCTCCGCCGTGACACACTCCGCACATGGAGCTCGAGGCGACGCACATTCTGGTCGAGGCAATGGTCGCGATCGTCGGCGACGCACATGTCCTGGCCGACGACGCCATGCGCGCCGGTTACGAGACGGACTGGACCGGTCGGTACACCGGGCGCTCGTCGCTGGTGGTGAGGCCGGCCTCGACCGACGAGGTGGCCGCGGTGCTGCGCCACTGCAACGACCACGGCGTGATGGTCGTACCACAGGGCGGAAACACCGGGCTCGTCGGTGGGGGTGTGCCCCGTCGCGCCCCTGGGCCGACCACGATCGTCCTCTCGCTGCGTCGCCTCGATGCGATCACCCACGTCGACACCACGACCCTGCAGTTGACCGCGGGGGCCGGCACCACGATTGCTGCCTGGCAGTCGGCGGCAAGACAGGTCGGGCTCGACACGCCGATCGACTTCGCCGCCCGCGACTCGGCGACCGTCGGCGGCGCGATCGCCACCAACGCCGGTGGCTCACGGGTGTTGCGCTACGGCACCATGCGCCAGCAGGTCGTTGGGGTCGAGGCAGTTCTCGCCAACGGCTCGATCGTCGGAACGCTCCCTGGTCTGACGAAGGAGACCGTCGGGCTGCATTGGCCGTCGGTACTGGCGGGGTCGGAGGGCACCCTGGCGGTCGTCACCGCTGTTCGCCTGCGGATGGTGCCCCGCTTCGAGCACGTCGTC
This sequence comes from Ilumatobacteraceae bacterium, assembly GCA_035633295.1. Lineage (GTDB taxonomy): Bacteria > Actinomycetota > Acidimicrobiia > Acidimicrobiales > Ilumatobacteraceae > Sva-07. Next base: position 2,969 of record DASQFE010000020.1, read on the forward strand.
ACGGCGATGCTGTCGATGGCCACCATCGAAGATGCGATCGACCTCGTCGGACACCTCCGACAGCGGCTCGGCTCCCTCGACTCGGTTGAGATCATCCAGCCCGAAGCGCTCGAACTCGTCGCGGAGCATCTCGGCGCAACATCACCGATCGACGTCGTTGCGAACGCCACGGTGCTGCTCATCGAGTGCGCCGATCACTCCGACCCGAGCGACGCACTCGCGACCGTGCTCGCACTGGCGGCGGGCGTGGTCGACAGCGCAGTGACGGTCGACCCGGCGAAACGTCGCCACCTGGTGCAGTTCCGCGACCGGATCACCGACGCGATCGCTGCAGCCGCAAGCACACGCGGGGTGCCGACCTACAAGCTCGATGTGGCAGTGCCCCTCAGCGCTGTTGGCGAGTTGCTCGACATCGCGCACCGTGCGGCGGGCGACGACGGGGCCCGGCTCATCCCGTTCGGCCATCTCGCCGAGGGCAACCTGCACCTCAACTTCCTCGGGACAACGCAGCCTGAGACGATCGCCGATTCGATCCTCACTGCGGCCGCCCGGCTCGGCGGCACGATTTCGGCCGAGCACGGGATCGGCATCGCGAAAACTCAGTGGCTCCACCTCATTCGTTCCCGTGCCGATCTCGATGCACAGGCGGCGCTCCGTCGAGCGCTCGACCCCAACCGGATCCTCAACCCCGGCGTGCTCGACCCGACCGCGCCTGCTCCTCAGGCGCCGGCCCCTCAGGTGCGCGCCCTTCAGCTGCCATAGCCGAACCCGAGGTCGGGCGCTGTCAGCAGCGGCCGGTAGTCGATGCCGTGCTCGAGTGCCATCGCTGCGCAGGTGCCACCCCGATCGACGAGCACCGTCATCCACACCGGTACCGCTCCGTAGGCGGCGATCTCGTCGGCAGCTTCGATCAGCGACGTGCCCCTGGTGGTCGTGTCCTCGGTGACCAGTACCCGGTCGCCGGGCGCCAGCGCACCGGCGATGCGGCCGGTGATGCCGCCGAGCTTGGCCTCCTTGCGCACGCTGAAGCTGCGCAGTCGGTGGCCACGGGTAGCGGCAACTGCCGCCACCCCGTAGGCGACCGGGTCGCTCCCCATGGTCAAGCCGCCGATCGCGTCGATGTCGTCGATCACGTCAGCGAACACCTCGAGAATGGCATCGGTCGCGGCGATGATTCCATCGGGTCGACACGCTGTCTGTTTGGTGTCGAGGAACCAGCTGCTCGTCGCGCCCGACTTGAGGACGAACTCGCCGTGCTTGACCGAATGCTCCATCACGTGCAAGCGGAGCGCGTCGAGAACAGGCGAGAGCGGGGGCAGCGATGGCACGCCGGGCAGGTTAGGTCGGTCAGGTCAGGTCGGTTCGGGACCGTTGGAGCGGTCACGGACGTCGCGTACGAGGACTTCTTGGGCAACGGTGGCGACATGGACGCCGTCGTCGCTGAAGATGTGGCCGATCGACAACCCACGACCTCCCACGAAGTGATGGCAGGCGAAGTCGTGCAGATGCCATCGGTCGGCGCGCAACGGCCCGTGGAACCAGATGGTGTGGTCGAGGCTCGCGCAGAACAGATCGTGGTCTGTTTCATCGACCTGCGAGAACGGATGTGCCCGGATGACCGCATCTGTCGGCAGGTCATCACTCAGGTACGCCAGCCAGCAACGATGCAACAGTTGGGCCGCTGGATCGGTCGGATCACCGAGCTCGGCGTTCACCTTCATCCATGCCACCGAACGGCCGGCGCCATCGCGCGAGCCGCCTACGACCTGCTCGGCCGGCACGGAGTGACGATCGAACGTTGCGGTCCACGACGACTGCTCGAGTTCGTCGGGCACCGGAACATCGGGCATCGAAATCGTCTGGACGAGTGCAGCAGGCTCGGGGCGTTGAAACGAGCATTCGGCATTCAGAATTGCGCCAATGGCCTGACGAGCGACGACACGTCGGGTGGCAAAACTGCGCCCGTTTCGAATGCGGTCGACTTCGTATCTCACGGGCTCGGCGTGGTCGCCGCGACGGATGAAATAGGCGCGAATCGAATGAGGCTCCAGGTCTGGTTCGACCGACAGGGTGGCCGCACGAAGCGCCTGCGCAACGATCTGGCCTCCGTAGAGTCCTCCCCACGGATACTGCGGGCCCGTTCCGACGTGGACATCGGTCCCGTGGGCTGACAGCTCAAACATCGAATTCCACGCTATTGCATTCGGGTCCATGATATCTACACTGTGAATTCATGGTTGGAAAACGTGGCCCCAGAACTCCAATGAGCGACGCCCACAAAGCGGCCCTCGCAAAAGGTCGAATGGAGGGCCGAGTCGTTCGTGATTACCTCGAAGGGCTGCGCGCCACCAAACCGAAACGAGGGCGCAAACGTACGCCCGACACCATCAAGAAGCGGCTCGATGCGATCGCTTCCGAGCTCACCTCTGCCAGCCCCCTCGACGAGTTGCTGCTCATCCAGGAACGCCGTGACCTCGAAGCCGAGTTGGCGGCGAAGTCGAACACCATCGACATGGACGCACTCGAGGCCGAGTTCGTCGGAGTCGCCAAGAGCTACTCCGACAGCAAAGCGATCTCCTACGCCTCGTGGCGTGATGTCGGGGTTTCCGCCAGCACCCTCAAGCGTGCCGGCATCAGCCGCGCCGACTGAGTGTCACATCCGGGGTCTGACCCCACACGTAGCACTCAGAGTTCGATGTGTTCGACCTGGTCGAGCACGTGGGGGAGGTTGCGCAGTGACCGACGCAGATCGAACGCGTCGTCGAGCACGGCGTTGTCGACCTCGGCGTCGGCTTCCAGCAGGGTTCTGAAATCGCGTCCCTCGTCCCATGCTTGCATCGCATTGCGCTGCACGATGCGGTAGGCGTCATCTCGAGTTGCGCCGGCGTGCACCAGCGCCAACAACACGGGCTGGCTGAACACCAAACCAAAACTTGCGTCGAGATTCACCCGCATGCGCTCGGGGAAGACCACAAGTCCATCGAGTAATCGGCGCAGCCGCTTCATGACGTAGAACGCCAGCTGCGACGAGTCCGGCAGGATGATCCGCTCGACCGAGGAATGCGAGATGTCACGCTCATGCCAGAGCGCGACATCCTGCAAACCCGCCGACAGATTCGACCGCAACACGCGAGCCAGTCCCGAAATCGTCTCGGCTGAAATCGGGTTGCGCTTGTGGGGCATCGCCGACGATCCCTTCTGGCCAGGTTTGAAGCCTTCTTGGACCTCGCGCACTTCGGTTCGCTGCAGATGGCGGAGTTCGACGGCCATCAATTCACACGTTGCGCCGATCGACGCACACGCATAGAGATACTCGGCGTGACGATCTCTCGCAACCACTTGGGTCGACGCCACCGGCCCGAGGCCCAGCGCATCGCCGACCGACTTCTCCACCTCAGGCGGGATATTCGAGTAGGTGCCGACAGCACCGCTCAACTTCATGACCGCAACGCTGTGCCGAGCAGCCCGAAGCCGAGTGCGGTCGCGATCGAGCTGCAGCGCCCACAGCGCCACCTTGGCGCCGAACGTTGTGGGCTCGGCGTGGATGCCGTGGGTCCGGCCGATCATCACCGTGTCGCGGTGGGTTCGCGACAGGTCCACGATCACGCGCAGCAAATCGGTCGACGCATCGATCAGCAGATCGCAGGCATCACGCAGCGCCCAGCAACCTGCAGTGTCGACGACGTCGGACGAGGTGAGCCCGAAGTGGATCCACGACGATGCCGGCGGCCCGATCGCCGCCTGGACGACGTCGACGAATGCAGCAACGTCATGGTCGGTGATGGCCTCGCGGTCGAGCACCGCCTGCACGAATGCCTCGTCGGTGATCGGCGCGCGGGCCCGGCAATCACGCGCATCGTCGGCTGGGACGAGCCCCAACGCAGCATGCGCCTCGGTGGCGAGCAGCTCGACTTCGAGCCAACGACCGAATCGTGCGGTGTCGGCCCACACCGCGTCCATCTCCGGGGTGGAGTAGCGCGGGATCATCGCCGCACCGTCACGAGGCCCACACGAGGTAATCGTCGCGGTCGGCGCCGACACCGACAACGCGGACCGGAATGCCGACCTCCCGCTCGACGACCTCGATGAATCGCTTCGCGGCATCGGGAAGCTGACCCGGTTCGCGGGTGTCGCTGAGCACGCTTCCCCACCCATCGAGTGTGGCGTAGACCGGCTCCACGTCGCCGAGCAGATCGGAGCGGTCGGGGTAGTGGTCGAGCAGTTCACCGTCGAGTCGATAGCCGGTACAGATCTTGATCGTGTCGAACCCGTCGAGGATGTCGAGCTTGGTCAGCGCGAGCTCGCTGAGGCTGTTGAGGCGGACCGCCTGGCGCAACATCACGCAGTCGAGCCATCCGGCGCGCCGGCGACGACCGGTGACCGTGCCGTACTCCCTGCCGATGTCGATGAGGCGATCCCCGTCGTCGTCGAGCAGTTCGGTCGGAAACGGCCCGGCGCCGACCCGAGTGGTGTACGCCTTGGTGATCCCGACGATTCGATCGATGTCGCGCGGCCCGATACCCGTGCCCACACAAGCGCCGCCGGCGGTGGGATTCGACGACGTGACGTAGGGATACGTCCCGTGATCGAGGTCGAGGAACGTGGCCTGCGCTCCTTCGAGCAGGACGTGTGCATCACGTTCGAGCGCAGCATGCAGCAGGCTGACGGTGTCGACGACGAACGGCGCCACACGGGCGCCGAGTTCGTCGAACATGGCCACGATCTCGTCGACGTCGAGTGGATCGCCGCCCGCCTGCTCGATCAGCGTGTTCTCAGCAACCGCTCGTTCGCGAACGAGCGTCGAGAAACGAGCCGGGTCGAGGACGTCACCGACGCGCAGCCCGACACGCCGCGCCTTGTCGGCGTAGGCCGGGCCGATGCCCTTAAGCGTGGTGCCGATCTTGTCGTCGCCCCGCATCGCCTCGGCGATCGCGTCGTGAGCCTGATGCCACGGGAAGATCAGGTGAGCACGGCTCGACACCTTCAACTCGGCGCAGGAGATGCCTCTGGCCTCGAGCGTGTCGACCTCCTTGAACAACGTCGGGAGATCGACGACGACGCCGTTGGCGATCACCGGGATCACGTGGTCGTACAGGATCCCTGACGGAACCAGCTGCAGGGCGTACTTCTCGCCCCCGACGACCACGGTGTGGCCGGCATTGTGGCCGCCCTGGTAGCGCACCACATAGGTGTGTTCCTTCGACAGCAGGTCGATGACCTTGGCTTTGCCCTCATCGCCCCATTGGGCTCCGA
>DASQFE010000021.1:0-1658 GCA_035633295.1 Ilumatobacteraceae bacterium
CAGAATGAAAGCATGCCAAACGTGCTGATCCGTGATCTTCCCTCCGACGTCCACGAGGTACTCCACGCCCGCGCTGCCGCGGCTGGCCAATCACTCCAGCAGTACCTGAGTTCTGAGCTCTCGCGGATCGCCCGCACACCGACGATGAACGAGGTGCTCGACCGCATCGACGCCCGGGCAGCGACGTCCGACGGCCGGGTCGGCTTTGCCGAAGCAGTCGCCGACATCGAGGCGGAGCGGGCAGCACGTGATTGTCGTTGATGCATCAGTGGTGGCCAACGCCGTCGGCGACGATGGGGTGCTCGGCGCTGCCGCTCGGTCGGCATTGCGCACGGATCCCGAGATCTGGGCGCCGGACCTTGTTGACGTGGAAGCGATGTCCTCGCTTCGTCGGCGATGGCGTGCCGGGAAGCTGACCACCGATCAGCTGCAACAAGCTGTCGACGACCTGCGCATGCTCCCGATCGTGCGCAGGCCAATGATCGACCTCATGCGACGAGCGTTCGAGCTACGCGACAACGTGACGCCCTACGATGCTGCGTATGTGGCCCTCGCCGAAGGGCTGGGATGCACCCTCGTCACCGGCGATCGGCGTCTTGCCAAGGCACCCGGCCTTCGCTGTGCGGTCGAGGTGATCGCTGTGTGATCGCCGCTGCTGTTCTCGTGCGCGCTCGACGCTCGGCGGGCGACAGGCGCAGGCCCGCAGTTCGCAGCCGACGAACGAGCTCACGGCTCTCGACAATCTGGGCGCCGGCCTCGATCAGCTCGGATCGATACTCCTCGGGGATGTCGTAGTGATCACCCTGGAATCCGCGTCGTGGGATCCCGGTGCGATCAGCGAATTCGTGGAGTTCGTCGTACGAGGTGTCGCTCACCAGGTGACACCATTTCTTGCCGCGCCACCACCAACGCGCATCGTCGATCAGGATTGCCACTCCGTCACCCTGCCACACGCTCGGCGATGCCACACTGACGTCGTGGCCACACCACAACCCGAGTTGGAGCTGGCCTGGCACCGCTACATCGGCGACGATCGGCGCCTGCTCGACGGGCTCCTCGCCCGCCATCGCGAGAAGCAGCGGCGCTACCACACCGCGACGCACGTGGCCCGGGTGATACGCCACATCGAAGAACTGGCAGCGGTGGAACCCGTCGATCATCGCGACGAGGTGATCGCTGCGGCGTTCTACCACGACGCCGTGTACGAGCCCACTCATCCCGCCAACGAGCGCGCGAGCGCGCGTCTCGCGCTACGAGACCTGACGACACTCGGCTGGTCGAACGAGCGCGCCGAACGAGTGGCGGCGATGATCGAGGCGACCGCCCACGGAGACTCGGGTCCGTCAATCGGCGACACGGCGATCCTGCTCGACGCTGATCTCGCCATCCTCGGTTCCGACCGGGCCGCGTACTCCGACTACGTGGCGAGCGTGCGCGCCGAGTTCCGACGTGTCGACGACAACGAGTGGCGAACCGGAAGGGCCTCGGTGCTGGAGGGATTCCTCGACCGGACGACGATCTACTCCACGCCGACCGCGCGCGCCCTGTGGGAGCAACAGGCCCGGACGAACCTCGCCGCCGAACTCGCCGAGCTCGACCACGAGCGATGAGCGAAGGGCCGGGATACGGGCCGCTCGCTCATCACTCGGCTGCACTCC
>DASQFE010000022.1:0-2544 GCA_035633295.1 Ilumatobacteraceae bacterium
CAACGGCACGGGCGAAACGCCGGCGTCAGATCCCGCGTCGTCGCACGACGACAAGAAGCTGTTGTTGACAGCGGGGACCGAGGCGCGGCGCAACAGCATCGGCCCGGGCGGAGGCCTCGGCATCCCGGTGGAGCGAAGCGACAAGTTCGGCGAGACGCTGCGTCGCCTGGGCGAACTCCTCGGAAGGGAGAGGCCTCGCCTGCTTGGGGTACTCGTTGCCACGGTCCTGAGCGTGATGCTCGTCGTAATCGGGCCCAAGCTGCTCGGCGAGGCGACAAACATCATCGTCGACGGCGTCAGGAGTCCCGAGGGGATCGATTTCGACGCACTGCATCGCCAACTGATCATCGCCGGCATCGTGTACATCGCGTCGTGGGCCCTGTCGTACACGCAGTCCTATGTCCTCGCCGGTGTGGTCCAGCGGTCGATGTTCCAGTTGCGTCAGTCCGTCGAACGCAAGCTCAACCACCTTCCGCTCAGCTACATCGACCGCCAACCCCGCGGCGACCTCCTCAGCCGGGTGACCAACGACATCGACAACCTGTCGCAGAGCCTGCAGCAGACGATCAGCCAGATCCTCACTTCGTTTCTCACGCTGATCGGCGTGACCGTGATGATGTTCACGATCTCTCCGTCGCTTGCTGTCGTCGCCCTGATCACCGTTCCGATCTCGGTGTGGATGATGAAGTTCATCGGCGGCAAGGCGCGTCCGCGGTTCATGGCGCAGTGGCGCCACACGGGTGATCTCAACGCCCAGGCCGAGGAAGTGTTCACCGGACACGCAATCGTGAAGAGCTTCGGGCGTCAGCGTGAGGCCGAAGCGCGTTTCCGGGCCGACAACGACAAGGTCTACGACGCCAGCTTCTCGGCCCAGTTCACCGCCAGTCTCATCATGCCCGTGACGATCTTCATGGGGAACATCCAGTACATCCTGATCGCGGTGGTCGGCGGCCTGCAGATCTCGTCGGGTTCGCTGAGCGTGGGCGACATGCAGGCGATGATCCAGTACGCCCGGCAGTTCTCGCAACCGCTCACCAACCTCGCCTCCATGGCCGCAACGTTCCAGTCGGGGATCGCTTCGCTCGAACGGGTCCTGGAGTTGCTCGATGCCGAGGAGCAGTCGGCGGAGCAGGAAGTCGTCGGCGAGCCGGTGCCGGTGGTCGGCCGGGTGGTGTTCGAGGACGTCCATTTCGCGTACGACCCCGACAAGCCGTTGATCACCGGGCTCAATGTGGTCGCCGAGCCGGGGGAGACGGTCGCGATCGTCGGTCCGACCGGTGCGGGCAAGACCACGCTCGTCAACCTGATCATGCGGTTCTACGAACTCGACTCCGGCCGGATCACGCTCGACGGCCGTGACATCGCCAGCTTCCCGCGCCATGAACTACGCTCGGACATCGGCATGGTCCTGCAGGACACGTGGCTGTTCGGCGGCACCATCCGTGACAACCTGCGCTACGGCAACCCCGATGCGACCGATGAGCAGGTCCACGAAGCAGCGCGGGTCACCTACGTCGACCGGTTCGTGCGGGCACTGCCCGACGGGTACGACACGATCATCAACGACGAGGGCGACAACATCTCGACGGGCGAGAAGCAGTTGATGACGATCGCCCGGGCGTTCCTGAGTGATCCGGCGATCCTGATCCTCGACGAGGCGACCAGCTCGGTCGACACCCGCACCGAGGTGCTCATCCAGAAGGCGATGACCGCACTGCGGGCGAATCGAACGAGCTTCGTGATCGCTCACCGGCTGTCGACCATTCGTGGCGCCGACGTGATCCTCGTGATGGAAGACGGCCAGATCGTCGAGCAGGGCAACCACGAGTCGCTGCTGGAGGATCACGGCGCCTACTTCCGTCTCTACAACGCCCAGTTCGCCGGCAACGTCATCTGAGTTCCGACGCCCAGCTCGTTCTCGTGAACAAGTGCGCGGCCAGGACGTGCAGTTGTTCACGAGAACGGCGCGATCAGCCTCGAGCCGGCCTCCCGGCGCCAGCAGAGAGGCTGCGAAGATGACGTCGGGTGCGCTCTCTGGTGTGCAGGCGGCGTGCGAGCTGGCCGAGATGGGATCGCACATGGTCGAGGCCCGTTTCCGTCGCAAGCATCCCGACGCATCCGACGAGGAAGTAGCCGAACACGTTCGCCGATGGTGGATCGATCGACCCGGTGCACCCGATGGCGACGCGGTCGGCATCGCACGGTGAACGCACTCGAACGGAGCTTGCACACGATCGTCGGACACCTCCGTCGTCTCGATCGTCGATTTGCGCTCGTCGGAGGACTCGCGGTGTCCGCTCGTGCCGAGCCACGTCTGACGCCGACGCCGAGCTCGCAGTAGCCGTGAACGACGATCATGACGCCGAGGCGTTGGTGCTCGACTTGAGGTCGGTGGGTTACGAAGTCGCGGCGTCGGTGGAGCAGGAGGCGACCGGGCGGCTGGCGACGATCCGACTGTTGCCGAGAGACCCTGCCGATCGTCTGGTCACCGACCTGCTCTTCGCGTCGAGTGGCATCGAAGAGGAGATTGTCGCCGCTGCCGAC
>DASQFE010000023.1:0-2802 GCA_035633295.1 Ilumatobacteraceae bacterium
ACGTCAGCGAACAGAACGCCCAGCGTGTGATGCACGCTGGCGAACAGTGGCGAACAGTGGCGAACGGTGGCGGATCGACTGGCGGGGCCTTACAAGGAAGATGTCGGGGGTTCGAGTCCCTCTGCGCCCACCGATCTACCAGGTACTTTGTACTGGTAAGGCGGATCTCTTCCCAAGCGGTGGGCAACGCGGTGGGCAACGAATCAGCGCTCCCCGAACCAGATGCGGTGGTTCGGGATCCGGCAACCGTCTCGGATGTTTCTCGTCATGCGCTCAACAGAGTGGTCGGGTCGGCGGGAGTTCAGAGGATTCGTTCAAACGATCCCTCGTCGATCCGCCGACGGTTGGAACGACGAAGCGGCCGGGATTGTCACTCCCTCGACTACTCCCACCGGGGTGTTCGATTGCTCCCGGTGGCCACTGTGTGTGGTCGAGTGTGTGGTCGAGTGAGTTGCTGCTGTCACGTCGATCGACGCCGCTGGCGGTCGGTCTGTCGGCGTTGTGCCCGGTTCGGTCCGGGCGCTGGTCTGGCACTCGATCCGGGCGTCACCCTCGTGTGGAGCAACTCATCGAGTCGCTCCCGTAGCTCTGCGCGGTCGCGTTCGACGGCATCGAGTTCCGCTCGGAGGCGATCGTTGCCCTCGCTGATCCAGCTCGAGTGGACCTTCTCGCGCTCGAGATCCCGTTCGGTTCGACGTAAGGCTGCCTGGGTCGTCTTCAATTCGGCCTTGAGTCCGTCGATGGTGTCGCCGAGCTGGCGAACCTGATCCCACGCGACTGCGGCTCCGTCATCGGATTGCAGGGCGAGCTCGATGGTCGGTGGTTCGTCGTCGCCGCGTTCTCGGGCGCGGAAGGCGCGAACGCGGTCGGCGTCGGAGCGCCACTTGCGGGGGCGGCCACCCCTGCCGGGCACGGTCATGGGAGTGATCGTAACGAAACGTAACGATTCGTGCACCCAGCGGGTAATAGTCTGTGAGGGTGCTGCTTGGCTAAGGCTCACAGATCCTTCGCCCGATCGCCGTTGGCGTGACGCGGGAGATGTGGTGGCGTAGCATTCAGTCATGAGCAATGCCGCTCCAGATCAGCGTGATGTGCCCCACGGCACCGCGTTGTTGCCCCGCGATCTCACGGCAGCCGAGCTGGCGGCGGCACCCATGCTCCCGTCGGCTGACGTTCTCGTGATCGAGGACCTGACAGACGATGAAGACGAGGCTTTCGCTTCCGCTCTTCGATCGTGAGACTCGTTGTCGACACCGGCGTTTTCAGCGCCGCGCTCAGTCGGCGACGCCGTACCGACCTCGAGCATCACGTCGAATTGCTCACCGGTAATCAGATCTTTCTCGCCGCTTCCACCGTCGCTGAGCTGCGATACGGCGCGCTGGTCGCCGAGTGGGGTTCACCGCGACGTTCGCAGCTGGAGCAGGCCATTGCCGCGACGACGGTGATCCCGGTCAGCGACGGACTCCTCACGACGCTGGCGGCGGTCCGGTTCGATTGCCGCAACGCCGGCCATCCCTTGGCCGATCGTGTTCACGCCAATGACTTGTGGATTGCTGCGAGTGCCATTCACGTCGGCATCGCTCTGGTGACGGCTGACGGCGTCTTCGCCGGAGTTCCCCGTCTCGTCGTCCTCAACTGAGCCGCCGACCCGCGCCAGGACACGATCGGGTTCTATCGACGTCCAAGCACCGCCCCGAGGACGGTGCCGCCGTCGACGGTCGGTCGGATCCGGTGGCGATAGTGCCGCTGCAGCATCCGGAGGTCCTTGTGGCCGAGTTGGTCGGCGACCTGCTCGATTGGCATCCCGGCGTCGGACATGAGCGAGGCAGCTGAGTGGCGCAACTGGTTCGGCGTCCATCCGTCGAGTCCTGCCTTCTTGGTAACGACGTCGAATTCGCGGCGGCATGCGGCTGGGTCTGTCGGTCGACCGGTGGGGGAGGTGAACACGAGATCCTCCTCGCCGATCCACACTTCGCCGATCTCGAGACGGTGGCGTGCCTGCTCCCGCCGATGGCGGCGAAGTGAATCGAGTACTGGCTCGGGAGCTGTGAGCGACCGAACGGATTGAGCGGTCTTCGGATCGGCGAGGGCCGAACGACCGGTGGCGTCTCGACGACGTGCCCTCCAGATGTGGATCACGCCTGTCTCGAAGTCGATGTCCGGCCACGACAGGCCCGCCGCCTCGCCGGGTCGGAGACCGAGAAAGAGCATGGTCGTCCACATGGCTTCGAGAGGAGTCCCCGATGCGGCGGCGAGGAGCGACTGTGCCTGGTCGAGCGTGAGCGACCGACCTTCCTTCGCTGGTCGAGACGACGCCGGCAGTTCGACGACCGAGGCGACGTTACGAAACACGATCTCACGCCGCACTGCCCAGTTTAGAACCTGCGACAAGGTGCCCCGTACCTTTTCCAGCGACGCACGCGACAGACCGGCATCGGAGCGTGCCGCCAACGCCGATTCGACTCGCTCGGGCGTCAGCGTAGTAGACGGATCCTTCGCCGTTTCCTCGATGCTGGTTCGGCACGATGTCTCCTTCGCGCAGTGGGCAACGCAGTGGGCAACGCCAGCGTACATCGGCGGACGAACTCGACTGCCGAATCTCAGAAAGTAGCTGCTAGCTGGACATATAGGGACGTCAGCGGACGTCCACGAACGCCACTGGAGTTCCTTACAAGGAAGATGTCGGGGGTTCGAGTCCCTCTGCGCCCACATACGACCACGACGGTGGATCTGCGATCCGGGCTCCTGACGAACACACTCGAAGTCCTGCCTGCCCGCAGCTACTCAACCCGCGACCGGGGC
>DASQFE010000024.1:0-3398 GCA_035633295.1 Ilumatobacteraceae bacterium
TCGTGATCCGCCTCGACGGCACCAACGCCGAGGAGGGCCGCCAGATCCTGCTCGATGCCGGCATCTCCGCCGACAGGCTCCAGTCCGAACCCACCATGCTCGACGCCGCTCGTGCGGCTGTTGCGAAAGCAAAGTAAGGAACTCGTCATGGCAATCTTCGTCAACGAGAACACCAAGGTCATCGTCCAGGGTCTCACCGGCGGGCAGGGCAAGTACCACGGCCTGCGCAACCGTGACTACGGCACGCAGATCGTGGCCGGCGTTACACCCGGCAAGGCCGGCCAGGACGTCGACGGCATTCCGATCTTCGACAGCGTCGCCGACGCGGTGGCCGCAACGGGTGCCACCGCGTCGTTCGTCGCGGTGCCGCCGAAGTTCGCGTCGGGAGCGATCCTCGAAGCGGCCGCGGCCGGCATCGAGTTCATCGTCTGCATCACCGAGGGCATTCCGGCCCAGGACGAGGCGAGGGTCTACAACACGCTCGTGCGCGACTTCCCCAACACTCGTCTGCTCGGCCCGAACTGCCCCGGCATCATCAGCCCGGGCAAGTGCAACATTGGCATCACCGCCGGCGAGATCGCCCAGGTTCCCACCGCGGACGGCCCGAACGTCGGCATCGTCAGCCGCTCCGGCACCTTGACGTATCAGGCGCTCTACGAACTCAAGCAGAAGGGGATCGGCGTGTCGACCTGCGTCGGCATCGGTGGCGACCCGGTACCCGGCACGAACTTCATCGATTGCCTCGCCGAGTTCCAAGCCGACCCCGAGACGCACGCGATCATGATGATCGGCGAAATCGGTGGCTCAGCCGAGGAAGAGGCTGCGGAGTACATCCGGGCGAACGTCACCAAGCCGATGAGTGCCTACATCGCAGGTGTCACTGCGCCGGCCGGCAAGAAGATGGGCCACGCCGGGGCGATCGTGTCGGGTGGCAAGGGGACGGCTCAGGGCAAGATGGACGCGCTCGCGGCGGCCGGTGTGAAGGTTGGTCTCAACCCGACCGAGGCCGGCGAGCTGATGGCCGAAATCGTCGCCAGTCTCGGATTCTCGTGAACTCGTTGCGGAATAGTTCCGCAACGAGTTCACGAGAACGCTCAGGTGGCGGGCGGTGGGGGCGGATTGTTGTCGACCGGCGGTGCGGGATCGGCTGATGGCGGCGGAGGTATCTCGTCGGACGTGGCGGCAGTGCCTTGGGAGAAGCTCGCCTTGAGCTTGTCCATGTCGCCGAGCTCCTTGATGTCGCCGCCCTTCGAGGTGAAGTTGAGATAGCCGCCGACAGCTGCCACGATCCCCGACACGACCGACAGAATCATTCCGATACCACGGCCGACGTCGACTTCGCCTGGGGCATCGAGCGGATTGAAGATCAGGCGAATCAGGAGCAGCAGTGCTGCGACCGCAGTCATCGCGAGCAGGATCAACGGCCACGGCGCCTGGCCCTCCTTGAGGACGTCGAGTGCGAGCAGCACCGTGATCACCGCCGCGCCGATGACCAGGAACCAGGGGATCGTGCCGGTGAAGAAGAAGTCGAACACGTTGCCGGCGCTGACACTGAACCCCGACACGGAGACGGTCACCCACTTGAAAAAGCCGAAGATGAAGATGCCGATGCCACCTCCGATCATCAACCAATCAGGCGTCTTGAATTTGCTGAAGTCCATCTTGGATCCCTCCGAATCGTTGGTGTTCGTCCCCTGCCCAGAACATAGCTGCCCGCGCGATGCCCGCTCGGCGATCGTGCGCGGCAACGCCATGCGGAGTGGTGCCGACTCGTTGGCTACGGTCGGGTCGTGCCCACTGCGCTGCTCTCCGTCTACGACAAATCCGGCATCGTCGAGTTCGCCCAATCGCTGCACGAGTTGGGGTGGGACCTGGTGTCGAGCGGCGGTACCGCCAGAGCCATCGGCGACGCAGGTGTACCCGTCACCGACGTTGCGGAGCTGACGGGTCTTCCCGCAATCCTCGGCCATCGTGTTGTGACTCTGCATCCGAAGATCCACGGCGGGATCCTCGCCGACCCGACCGACGCCGAGCACATCGCCGACATGGAGCATCACGGCATCGAGCCGATCGATCTCGTCGTCGTCAACCTCTACCCGTTCTCGTCGGATCCGAGCATCGAACTGATCGACATCGGCGGCCCGGCGATGGTCCGCGCTGCAGCGAAGAACCATGCGCACGTCGGGGTCGTCGTCGATCCGACCGACTACGAGCGGGTGCTCGACGGCCTTCGGGCCGACGGCGCACTCAGCGATGCCACCCGACGCCGCCTCGCCCGAACGGCGTTCGCCCACACGGCCGCCTACGACGCCGCCATCGTCACGTGGTTCGACGAGACCACGGATGCGAGCGACGAGGTACCGGGCCTGCCGCCGTCGATCCATCTCGCACTCGAACTCGCTCAGCCCCTTCGGTACGGCGAGAACCCGCATCAGCAGGGCGCCCGCTATCGCCAGGCGGGGGCTGCCAGCTGGTGGGATTCGATGACGCAGCACGGCGGCAAGGAACTCAGCTATCTCAACGTGTTCGACACCGAGGCGGCGTGGCGGCTCGTCCACCGATTCGACGACCCTGCGTGCGTCGTGGTCAAGCACGCCAACCCGTGTGGCGTCGCGGTGGCTGCCGACATCACCGAGGCCTACGTCCGCGCCAACGCGTGCGATCCGGTGAGCGCGTTCGGTGGCATCGTGGCCGCGAACCGCACCGTGACGGCCGAGATGGCGACGGTGCTCGGCGATGTGTTCACCGAGGTGGTGATCGCCCCGGATTTCGAGCCCGAAGCCCTCGAGATCTTCTCGGCGAAGAAGAACCTCCGAGTGATGTCGGCCAACGCCGCGTCGCCCCTGCCGTTCGACATGCGTCCGGTCGACGGCGGCCTCCTCGTGCAGCAACCCGACCCGGTTGCCGGGCGCAGTGATGCGTGGCGAGTGGTCACTACGACGGAGCCGACCGACGAGCAGTGGGCCGACCTCGAATTTGCCTGGCAGGTGTGCGCAGCCGTGAGCAGCAATGCGATCGTGTACGTGAAGGATCTCCAGGCGTTCGGTATCGGTGCGGGCCAGCAGAACCGGCTCGACTCGGCGCGTATCGCGGCCGAGCGCTCGGCCGGTCGCGCGGCAGGTGGGGCCTGTGCGAGCGACGCCTTCTTCCCGTTCCGCGACGGCCTCGACGCTGCCGCCGCAGCGGGTATCGCCTCGGTGATTCAGCCCGGTGGGTCGGTGCGCGACGACGAGGTCATCGCGGCTGCCGACGAACACGGCATCGCCATGGTCTTCACCGGCCAACGCCACTTCCGCCACTGAATGAGACGCGGGGTCTGACCCCGCGTCTCATTCAGCCGGCGGCGGGTTCTGCGGCGGCGCCGAAGTTGTTCGGGCCTGGCGTGCCCTCCGTGGCGT
>DASQFE010000025.1:0-2014 GCA_035633295.1 Ilumatobacteraceae bacterium
TGGTCCTCAGCCGACAACGGGGCAGCGAGGCGCTCGGTCAGCGCGCGTACGTCCTCGAATCGCTTGCGCAGTGCGCTGACCTCATCGACATCGACGCCTGAGCAAACGGAGTGGGGCACGGGAGTCCTTGTGGTGTGAGCGGTGGCAGGGGCGTTTGCACCAAACGCCGGCGACACATACAGACGACCAAACGTCCGAATCGTTACAGAAATTCGTCGCAGTACCGACCGGGCGTCTGCCCCCGAACTCACCCACGAAGAGCGAATCGTGAGCTACAGACATCGCAGCCAGTACCGCTCCGCTGTGCACAGGAAACCGGCCGGCCAGCTCGCAACGATGGCTTCTGCCAGGTTGCCTACTCGTAGATCCGCACGACATGACCGTCGGGATCGCGCACGAGCACGTCGGCTCCGTCACGGGGCGACGCGTCGAAGCCGGGCATCGATGACCGGAGCCGCTCCCGAATACCGTCGAGGTCGTTGGTGGTGCACCGCGTCTCGACGTGCCAGAGGTCGCCGTGCCCAGAGTCGGCCGCTCGCGGCCGACCGGTCCGCGGCGACAGGTATTCCAGGAACTCGACCCCGGGCCCCGCCGATCCGCGGAGCCCGGTGATCCGGACCCGCGCTCCCTCGACGCCGCTCAGCAGTTCCTGTTCGACGCCCCAGTTCTCGCTCTCTCCGGTGACGTCGAGCGCAAGCACGTCCCGGTAGAACCGCAGGCTCGCGACGGTCGACGACACGGCGATTGCGGTGTGGTCGATCCCCAGGACGACTGAGTCGGTGGACTGCCAACGTGCATCACCCTTGTCCGGCGGGAAGCTGATCAACTCCAGAGGGTGACGATCCGGGCCGAGAAAGTAGAAGGCCTGGATTCCGCCTGCGGCCGGATTCCAGTCAGGGAGACGTTGCGGTGCAGAGCTGATGCCGTCGACCCCGGCGGCCCGGAGACGCTCGAATGCCGCGTCCATGTCGCTGACCACGACGGCCACGTGCTGGAACCACAGGTCGTTGCTGCGGCTGTTAGTCGGGGCTGGTCGGCCAGGTGGGCCCGACTCGACGAGGGTGAGGGATTCTTGCCCGAGCCGAACAGTAACCGTTCGCCCACCCACCGTGGTCTGGTGTTCATCGACGAGCGTGCCATCGAGGACCTCGATGAAGAACTGGGCCGCGGCGACGGCGTTGCTCACGGAGAACGCGACCGTCTCGACCGTGAGGGTCGGGTCCGGAGAACTCACAGACTCCCGGTCCTGAAGATCATTGCGCGGCCTGCCACGCCGCTCGGGCTTCGGGCAAGGTCGGGTCGAAGTCCGGCTGGATTCGTCGGTTCAGGTCACGTAGATCGCTCCACAGGTCGTAGGGCGACGGGCGCCCCCAGAACCAATACCCGACGTAGATCTTCTCGATCACGAGCCCTGGCGCCAGGATCACCGTGTGCGGCACGGTCGCCGCGTGATGGGTGTCGGTGTACTCGCGGATGTCGAGCTCGCTTTGCAGTTCGAGTGCTTCATCGGACAGGTACGTCCAGGCTGCGCCCGTCGTGGAACGCAGTTTGAAAATGTCGTGGAGATCGTTCGGAACGACGGTCACCAACTGGGTGTACGCGACGGCGCACCACTGGTGGAACTCGATCATCGCCCGCTGGTGCTGGCGCTCGCGGGGGCAATGCTCACCGCGACCGAGCAGGAGCACCATTGCATCATCGCCCTGCAGGGCTGACAATCGGCGTGGCGTGCCGTCCTGGTCGGGCAGCTCGAAGTCGGGAAGTGTGGTTCCGGGGACGAGGTCGGGTCGCATGGATTCTCCGTGAATCAGTTGGGTCGCATCATGACGGTGGGGTGAGGTCAGCGGAACCGAATGCCACACCGAAGCGCACGCACCAGACGACCACGGTCGAGTACCGGTCGAGATCCACATCGGGTGGGATCTCGTAGTTCTGTGGTCCGACGTTGCCCTTGAGGTCACCGAGGTCGACGAAGTCGGCGCCCAGTTGGTCGACCGAAGCGTCAGGGGCGGCG
>DASQFE010000026.1:0-2012 GCA_035633295.1 Ilumatobacteraceae bacterium
CTCACGTCAACCAGTACGACGCCGCAGACAATCGCATCGACATGATCCTTGACGATGGTGCCTCCAGCTCGCTGTGGTGGGCAACGAAGAATGAGTGGCTCGGACTGATCGATGTCGCTGGTCTCCAACTCGAGACGCTGCATGGCAACTTCAGCGGATCAGAACTCAACGCCGACAGCCGCGAGTACGTCTTTGTCGCACGACGCCCCTGAGCGCCACGAGCGTGCCATCCGTGCCCCCAACGCTGGGTCGGCCACGGGACTACGTGGCGCGGGACTGGGGCCGAAGTCGCACAGCATTCTCGGTCTGAGCGCCGGGATTCTGCGTGGCGAAGTGTGCGGCATCGGTGAGCATCGCCCGCCCGCAATCGGGAGCACAGACTGGTAGTCGTTCAGGCGAGACGGTGCTCCGGTCCCGATCTCGCGCCGACTCACACCTGACGGGCTCACCACGCCGCTACAAGAACACCCACCGAGATGGCCACCGCGACGACAGCCGCCGGCACCAGCACACTGACGTCGCGTGAGCGAGCGCCGAACACGAGCGGCCCCGCGACGAAGGCAGGACCACACGCCAGCGCAGCCACGACCCCGATCACTCGCTCATGGCCAGCGTTGGCGTCACCGAACAACCCGACCGCAGGCACGAACACAAACGCCATCAGAGCGCACATAGCGCCCGCGAACACGCCGAGCACCCACGCAACGGCAGCTTCGAACAACCGACGAGAGGTGGTGCGAGATGACACGCCGAAACTCCAGCTACGCGCTCGGCTGCATGAGTTCGATGCGGTTGCCGAACGGATCCGACACGTAGACGCGGTCAAACCCGTCGAGCGGCTCGTCGTCGTCCACTGCGAAACCGGCGGCGACGACAGCAGTCACGATGCTGCGTACGTCGTCCACGATGAACGCGGGGTGAGCCTTGGTCGCCGGTCGGAAGCTGGCGTCGACACCGACGTGGACCTTCAGATCTCCGTCCTCGAACCAGCAGCCACCGCGAACCGCGAGATGATCCGGCTTCGGGACGTGACGGATGCCGAGCACCCCCTCGTAGAAGGCGACCGCCTCCGCCTCCCGTCCAGCGGGCATCGCCAACTGCACATGGTCAAGTCGACGGATGCCCACGGCAACCAGTCTGCACCCGGCAGCCGCACACGCACCGGATCTCCTGGTTCAGCGATGCGATATCGGCCACCGGCTTGGGCCTGATTGATACTCGAGGGGCGTTGCGATCGGCGGTGACCAGTGGATTCCGTGCGAGCGTGACCGGGCAGGTTGTGTCGGTCATCGCCTGCCCCGATAAGCGCATGATCTGGAAGCCGGCTCGTCGCCGCGCGCCGTGGAAGGATTGCATCGTGGACGCCAGCGAATTCGGCCTCGAGGCCGTGGTCTATGCGATCCTCGCCGTGCTCGTGGGCGTGCCACTCGTCGGTCTTCTCATCGCTGCGGCGGCAAGCAGACTCGGTGGGCGACGGTTCGGGTTTGCGTCAATCGGCATGGGAATCGTTGTCTCCGTTGCCACAGTCGTTGTCGTCGTGGTCCTCCAGAGAACGATCAGCGGAGAGGTAACCGGCTGGGATCTGCTCTGGGCGGCAGGTCTAACCGTGGCCGCAGTCTGGAGCCTTCGTCGCTTGGCGTTGCCCAAGCAGGCATCTACGGACACAACCTGACGAACCCGGCAGGCCGACGGTCTCCACCGCTCAGCTGCGAACACGCGCTTGCTGCCGACGAGATTATGCGATTCGGGACTCGGGCCGCGATGCGGCGCTGTCCAAGCGGATGCGACCGAGATTGTGGGCGGCGAAGTGTGTGGCGCACCTGACGGTTCCCATCGTGAGGCCCGCCTGACGAAGGGGTCAACGTCCGGCGAGGAGCTGCTGAACGGTGTCGCCGCTCACCGCCACGGACGCCATCCACGGTCGACCGTCGATCTCCTTGGTTCCGACAGCAAGCGTTGCGGAACGGTCGGTGAACAGCCATCCGTCGCTCTCGCCTTCTGCGACGAGCACC
>DASQFE010000027.1:0-2359 GCA_035633295.1 Ilumatobacteraceae bacterium
CCGGCGGGAAGCCGGTGATGGACGTGCCCGGCCAGAGCCCGGCGCTCGAGTTGAGCACACTGTTTCCGGTGTTGGTCGCGGTCGAACCCGCGAGCACCGAGTAACTCGCTGCTGTGCCCAGCTGGACGGTCGGCACAATCGCCGCCTGCACACTCGCGCCACCAATTGCGGAGATCGCACCCGCCATCAGCAGCAGCGCAACACCCGGCACTCTGAACGGGGTGCGGGTGCGACCGGCTCCATTCCCGATCTTGCCGATCGCCCATATGGACACGACGACGGTAGCGACAACTCCTACGTACAGCATGGCGGACTCTTTCCGCCCGGACACGGACCAGCGGCTACCGGCGGTAGCCCGACCGAGGGGCAACGGGTCCTACCCGGATCGGATCCAGACGAAACGTCGCAGCGCCACGTGACTCGCGCCCGGCCACTTGCCTGGGCGGTTAACGTTCGCAGATGAATCGATTCGAGGCATGACGTCGTTCGGCGACGACTCGGCTCTGCTCGATCTCCACATCGCAGAGCAGCAGAACCATGACCTGCTCGAGCAGTTCGGCTACGCCCAGGAGGCCGCAGGTCTTGGAACGTGGCGCTGGGACATGGCAACCGGTCACACCACATGGGACGAGCGTCTCGAATCGCTGTTCGGACTTCCGAATGGCGGCTTCGATGGAAGCTTCGACATGTCCGTGTCGCTCCTCTACCCGGACGACCGAGAACAGGTGCTTGCCATCGTCGCCGACGCAATCGAGACGAAGTCGCGATACCGAGTCGATCATCGAGTGGTGTGGCCCGACGGGTCAGTCCACTGGCTCTCCGGGGTGGGCGGGGTAACGCTCGATGGCAACGGTGCCGTTACCGGTACGGTCGGGTGCACGATGGACGTCACCGATCGAATCGAGAAAGAGCTGATACGCCAGCGACTCGCCGAGGCGACGCTGCGAGCATCCGACATCGAAGAGGTGCAGCGCGATCGCCTCGCATTCCTCGCGCTCACCAACGAAGCCTTGAACGCGTCGTCGACCATTCGAGAGATGATGGAGAACGTCACGAGGCAGGCAGTGCCGCACCTCGGCGACTGGTGCGCGATCCACGTTGTGACGCCCGATGGGCGGTCGTCGCCGGAGGTCGAGTTCGCCCACGTCGATCCGGAGCTGGAGGCGCGCGCACGCCGGCTGCTCAAACAGTTGCCATACGATCCCAACGCGCAGGACGGCGTTCCAGCAGTCATCCGAACCGGTGTGGCCGAGTTTCACCCCGACTTGTCCGACGAAGCGATCTCAGGCTCCGCGACCGAAGCTCGCGTGCTCGCCAGTCACTTCGATCTGTATTCGGTGATCACCGTGGCGATCAAGAGGTCGGGGCGGATCTTCGGTGCGCTCCAGTTCAGTGCCTCGGCGTCGTCGCGTCGCTATACAACAGAGGATCTCACGCTGGCCGAAGCAGTTGCAGGACGGATCGCCTCGAGTATCGAGAACATTCGCCTCCACGAACGCGAACGGCAGATCGCTCACACCCTGCAGTACAGCCTCCTGCCGACGTCACTTCCGGACATCGCCGACATCGATATTGCAGTGCGTTACTGGCCCAACGGGGCACTGGTCGAAGTGGGCGGCGACTTCTACGACGTCTTCGAACTCGAGCACGATGGCCAGTTTGCTGTGGTCCTCGGCGACGTCTGCGGTACCGGTCCCGAAGCGGCTGCGCTGACCGGACTCGCACGGCACACGATCCGTGACAGCGCTTGGCACGGCGACGGACCCGAGCAGGTGCTCACTGCGCTCAACCGGGCTGTTCGGCGGTCGGGTAACGAAACGTTCCTCACCTGCCTGTACGGCACCCTTGACACGGAGTCCCGCCCGCAAACACTCACCGTGACCTGCGGCGGCCACCCCATGCCGGTACACATCCGAAACAACAAGGCCGTCGCTCTGGGCGTCCCCGGCACGTTGCTTGGTGCGCTCGACGACATCGTCGTCGTCACGACTTCCGTAGCGCTCGCGCCGGGCGATGTGGTCGTGTTCCATACCGATGGGGCGACCGACGCACCACCTCCACATGACCTCGACGAAACCGAATGGACTCAACTCGTCGGCGAAGCGGCACGACCGGGCGGTACCGCTGAGGAGATCTCAGATCGGATCGAGCGAGCGCTCGAAGCCATCGTTCCGTTCGAGTCACGCGCCGACGACATCGCCCTGGTGGTGCTCGCCGTACGATCCGATGACGGATACCGCTGAACCGAGTCGACGTCGCAGACAAGAACCCGACGTGGCATGATGACGACGATGCGCATGAAACGAGAACGATTGGTCGTCGCCACGTCCGACGACGGTTGGACCGTCGCCGGAGAGAT
>DASQFE010000028.1:0-3865 GCA_035633295.1 Ilumatobacteraceae bacterium
ACAGCTCGCGTTCGCTCCCGTTGAATCGGCCCCGGCGCCGCAGCCGAGCCTGATTCGCCAAAGCGACGCGCCCATGTGCATGCAGTGCGGCATCGCCATGATGCGCTCGGGCAGCTGCTACGTGTGCACCTCCTGCGGCAGCACCAGCGGCTGCAGCTGACCTGACGCCCTCCACTGGGCCGGCCCCGCGCAGTCCCCAGTTTGTGTGAGCGACAACGCTGGCGATGGTGATCAGCGCTCACACAAATCGGGGACTGCGGTCTGGCAGGGTTACCTTCGGGCAGATGAGCGACGATGCACGCGAACTCATCAGGTATCACGCCGAGGGCAAGGTCGGCGTGATCACGATCGACCGGCCCGAGAAGCGAAACGCGATGACGTACGCGATGCTCGGCGAGTTCATCGAGGCCGTCGGTCGAGCTGACGAAGACCCGACCACCACGGTGCTCGTCGTCACCGGCGTGCCCGGGGCGTTCTGCGCGGGCACCGATCTGGCCGATCTCGCGACGGTGCCGGGCGAGGTGCGCGGGCTTCGCGGGTCGGCCGAGGAGCGGCATAAGTGGTGGCCGATCGCCGAAGCTCGAAAGCCGACGATCGGCGCCATCGACGGGCCGGCGGTGGGTATGGGCGCGGAGTTCTCGTCGCAGTGTGACCTGCGGCTGGCGAGCACCAACGCCCGCTTCGCCTGGAACTTCGTGCATCGCGGGCTGGTGCCCGACACCGGCGCAGGCACCTGGCTGCTGCCGCGGATCGTCGGTGTTCAGCCGGCGCTCAAACTGCTGTACACCGGCGAGATGATCGATGCCGATGAGGCCCTCCGGCTCGGCTACGTCCTCGATGTCGTGTCGAGCGACGACCTGCTGCCGCTGGCGATGCAGTTGGCGAACACGATCGCTGCCGGTTCACCCCACAGCCTGGGTCTGATCAAGTCGCTGGTCCACCAGGGCCTCACCGCGCCGGTGGCCGAACACATGGAACGCCACACTGCAGCAATGGCAGCGTGCTTCAAGAGCGACGATCATCGAGAGGGTGTCGCGTCATTCCTCGAGCGTCGCCCCGCCGAGTTCACCGGCACCTGACCGAGCGATGAGCGAGCAGCCCGTATCCGGTCCCTTCGCTCATCGCTCGGTGGATACGGCTGTGTCACACTGATCGTTCCGACGGAAGGGAACTCGCGACATGGACAACGTGAATGCTGGCGCCGTCGCGGTGGTCACAGGGGCGAGCACCGGCATCGGCGAGGCGACCGCACTGCGGCTGGCTCGCGACGGATACAGAGTTGTCGCAACCATGCGTCGACCCGAGGTTTCCGGTCTGCCTGACATCGCTTCCGCCGAGTCGCTCCACATCGACGTGGCGGCGCTCGATGTCGACTCCGACGAATCGGTTGCAGGGCTGTTCGCCGACGTCGTCGAGCGGCTCGGCCCGGTCGAGGTGCTGGTGGCGAACGCCGGCGTCGGAGGCAACGGTGGGCCGATGGAGTCAGCGTCGCTCGATGTGTTTCGCTCGACGATGGAGACCAACTTCTTCGGTGCGATCCGCTGCGTGAAGGCGGTGCTGGTGCCGATGCGCGAACGCGGCGCTGGAACGATCGTCGCCGTGACGAGTCAAGCCGGACGACTGGCACCGCCGACGATGCCGGCCTACGTGGCCTCGAAGTGGGCCCTCGAAGGAGCCATGGAGTCGCTCGCCGGCTCGGTCGCTCCGTTCGGTGTGCGCGTCGCCATCATCGAACCGGGCTGCATTCTCACACCGATATTCTCCAAGGCGGCCGAGGGGGAACAACCAGCCGTCCCCGCGCCGTATCAACCGCAGATCGATGCCTTCCTGACCGGGTTGTTTCACGACCTGGCCCGTGGCGACGACCCCTCCGTCGTGGCCGACTGCATCGCTGAGGCCATCACGACCGACGACCCCAGATTGCGTTACCTCGTGGGCCAAGGGGCCGGGCGCAACATCGCCGTGCGGGCATCGCTCACCGACGAGGAGTACATCGGTCTGAACCTGCTCTCGGCCGACGAACAGATGGCGATCCAACTCGCGGGCGAGGCCTGACCCGGTGCACACGTCGCTGGTCTTCGCCGTCGTGAACTCGCCAGAAACTGGGCCACTGATCGATCCAGCGTGCATGGCGATGTACCGTCGGGTTGTGCAGTCGTTCACAGACGAAGAACTTGCCGAACTGGCCCTTGCCGCCGACCCCGATGCACCGATCCCCGAAGACGCCATCCCCTTCGGGCAGCCGGACGCTGATGGGGCGCTGCTGCCCGACTGGTACATGCCGGTTCCCGGCTCGATCCGGCGCACGCGACCGCGGGTGGTCGCCGTTGTCGGGATCATCGCATCGCTCCTCGTGGTGAACGGCGCTGGGTTCTGCGTCACCTACGGCTGGCCCGAGATCGCCTGGTAAGTTCCCCCGACCAATCGAACGTGTGTGCGATTGACCGGTTGATTCGGTAAGGTCGCGGCGATGGCGATTCAGTGCGCGTATTGCAACGGGGAGCATGCGACGCCGTCCGAGGTTCGCCAGTGTTGGCACGACAGTGGCCGCCAGGAGGTGCCGACGTCCGGCTCCGAGGATCTTCCGTTCGACGACGGGGAGTACGTCGAGGCTCCGATGGAGTCGGCATCGAGTCCGCCGGGATCATCGGCGCCGCCGAGGCGGCCTTCAGTCGGTCGCGACGTGCCGCGTGGTGCAGCCCCGGCGAGCGCAGGCCCCGACGAACTCGGGCGACATGTCGTCATCGAGCCGGGCGGGAACATCCCCGCGAGTTGGGCCGACGGTCAGCGCATCGTCATCGATGCCGCCACCTTGACCGAGCCGGCGCATGCGCTGGCGTTCCTACGGGCTGCCCACCACGCCAGGGAACGGCTGGTCATCGAGCTGGCCACCCCGTTCGAACGCGAGCCGATGCTGATGACCGAGGCGGCGCCATACGAGCTGGGCCCGACTTTTGCCTTCGATCTCGAGGAACTCCATCACCTGGTGTGGGCCAACAGTGTCGATCACCGTGATCCCGACCGTCCGACGTGGATCGCCCTCGACATCGCAATCGCCGCAGGTGCGTCGCCCGCCGATGGCCGAGGCGACATCAGGCTGGCTGATGGAACGCCGGTGTGGCTCGACGGGGGGCCGGTGCGACACACCGATCCGATCGACGGCGTGCCGGTGATCCACGCTGTGGCGGTCGAGCACGGGTCGCTGCGCCTGCCCGGTGCGAATCGCTCCGATGCCGACCTCGCGCCAGACCAACTCGCGGCGGTCACCCATCGCGGAGGTGGCGCCCGCATCATTGCGCCGGCAGGTTCCGGCAAGACCCGGGTACTGACCGAGCGGGCGCGCCATCTGCTGACCAAATGGAACCTGCCGCCCAGCGCAGTGAGCCTCGTGGCATTCAACAAGCGGGCCCAGGAGGAGATGGTCGAGCGCACCTCTGATCTGCGGGGTCTGCAGGTGCGCACCCTCAACGCCATTGCGCTGGCGATCGTCAACGGCACGCCGCCGTTCGCTCCGCAGGCCACCAAATGGCGCACCATCGACGAGCCCGATGTGCGGCGCATCATCGGTGATCTCGTGTCGTTCCCCCGCCGCCGCAACAGCGACCCCATCGGGCCATGGATCGAGGCGCTCACGGTCATCCGGCTGGGTCTGGTGGATCCCGACGAAGTCGAGGGTCGGTATGCCGGCGACGTCGATGGCCTCGCCGCGACCTGGCCGAGTTACCGAAGGGCGCTGGAACGGCGTGGTGCCGTCGACTTCGACGATCAGATCTACCGAGCGCTGCTCGTGTTGCTTCGCGACCCCACGGCGCGCCGGGCTGCTCAGCGGGCCTGTCGGATCATGCTGGTCGACGAGTTCCAAGAC
>DASQFE010000029.1:0-3875 GCA_035633295.1 Ilumatobacteraceae bacterium
TGACGCCATCGGAGTCGAGGAGGTCGGCCCAGGTCGGTTCACCGGAGAAGTTCAGGTTCGACGACAGGAACGGCTGCGTCGGTGTGCCGTTGCGTTGGAAACTGCGCACGAACCGTTCGAGGAAGTCGGGGTTGAAGGCGAACTCGTGATTGCCGAAGATGTGGGCGTCGTAGGTCATCTGTCGCTGGGCCACGGCGTCATAGATGGGCGTCGTTGTCGGCAACGGCGGCAGGCTGCAGGCAAGCGTGCTGCTCGCCAGCAAGGCATCGCCGGCGTACACGTTGAGGACCGCGTTGCCGGAGTTGCGGGCGTCGCGGATCTCGCGGTCGAGGACCGTCTTGTAGGCGGCGACTCTGGCGACTTTCAGCGCCCCGTTGGCTGACGGTTCGATCGTGGATTCGCCGTCGTTGTTGTGCAACAGCGTCAGCGTGCCCGCTCAGTCGGTCGGGACGGCACCGAAGATGCTCACGGTTCCCGTCGTCTCATTGCCGGCGATGATCAGAGGTGAGTCGGTCGGGCTCTCTTTGGCCGGGACGAACACCAGGCCCTCCGGCCCGCTGTCGGGCCCGACCGTGCCGCCGGTGCTCGCCGGAAACACCCGCGAGGTGAGGTACTGCTGGAACACGGGAGCCGTCGGGTCGGTGACGTCGTAGACCATCACGCCGCCGATGCGCTCGAGAGCGATGAACGCGTACTGCCGCCGGTCGATCTTGCCGACGACGACGTTCTCGGGCTCGGGGCCCTTGTCGTCGCTGCGGCCGTCGAAGTCGTTGCTCGAGTTGCTGGCGTTGAAGTTGCCCGGGAAGGTACGAGCGGTGATCTGCTCGAAGTCGTCGCCGCTGTCCCACACGAGGTCGCCGTCTTCGGTGCGGATCGAGAACGATCGGCTGCCGAGCGACTGAAGTTCTGTCACCTTGCCGGCAGCGTTCTTCGGGGCGGTGGTGAACACGTTCAGGCGGCCGAGCTCGGCGCTGATCGCAGCAGCGGGGATCGTTGCGGTGTCGGCCACGGCAGCGGCACGACCAACGTCCGTGAAGCCGGTGTACTCGCGGGCGTCGCCCTCGTTGGCCGTCACGACGTACTGCTCGTCGTCGACCTCGTAGTTGGCGATGCCGTCGGGCATGTAGAGGCCCCGCACGTTCCAGTTGGCGGTGTTGATCCGGTTGTCACGGTCGCTCGCGTCGATGCCGAATCCGGCACGGCTGTGGTCAGACGTGCCGAGGGCGATGATCTCGTCGACCCTCTTCGACCTCAGGTCGAGGATGGCGATCGCATTGTTCTCCTGAAGCGACACCCAGGCGGTGCGGCTGTCGTCGGCGACCGTGATGTACTCGGGTTCGAGGTCTTTGGCGACCGTGGCGTTCGGCCCGGTGATACGTACACCGGCCGGGAGGTCCCGGTTGCGCCGCTCGCCGACGTTGAAGCTGGCGAACGAGATGGTCTTCGCCCGCTCACGCGGCGCGCGGTCGAGTGCCTGGCGCTTGCGGAAGTTCTTCGTGTCGATGAGGCTGATCGTGCCCTCGGGGTCCACCGAGTCGGGTTGGTTGTAGCTGCTCGGCTCACCTTCGTTTGCGACGACCAGGGTCCTGCCGTCGGGGGTGAACGTGACCATGTCGGGCAATGCGCCGACGGTGACCTGTCCGGCGGGCCTGGTGCCCTGGAAGAACAGAACTGTGCCGGGCTCCGTGCGGGGAACGCCGGGGATGCTGACGGCGACGAGTGCGTTGTCGACGGCCACGGACGTTGGGTCGCCCGGCAGCGGGATCTCGCCCTCCTTGAAGGGCAGGGTCGGGTCGGAGATGTCGACGACGTCGATCTGCCCGACGCTCATCACGTACAGGGTGTCGTCTTCGAAGGCGACGATTTCAGCAGCGGTCTCTGTGCCGGTAGCGGCATTCGTCGAGTAGCGACCCAGTTCATCGAAGCGGACGCTCGGCAGCGGCGGCTCCTCCGAAGGAATCGGTGTGGCCGAGGTGATCCCGGACGATCCGGCGACGGCAGTCGCTCCGGCGATCAGGGCGCCGGACACGACGGCGGCGAAACGGCGACGGTGCATTGGAACACTCCTTGTGGATACACAGAGCCGTTGGGCCCGGGAAGACCGGGAATGGCGGCGGCGGAACTCTGGACCGACTGTCGACCACCATTCGTGAGTGATTCGCTAACGAACGGTGACAGACCAGAAGTTACCGCTGTTACATGACGCGGAGGTGAACGCAGGGTGACCGGGAGCTGATTTGCGGGTGACGCGTGCCAATTACTACCCCGAGCCGGCGAGGATCGATTCCAGTGCCTGGATCGTGCCGGTGAGGTGGCGGGTCAGTTCGTCGGCTGCGCCACCGGCGTTGCCACCGACGGCGAGATCCTTCAACCGGCGGTGCGACTCGGCCAGGTTGTAGCTGTCGGGTCGTGCAAGCACGCTCACCTTCATCATCAGCCCGGCCCGATCGGACAGCAGCGTCGACAATCGCAGCATCCACGTCGAGTCGCAGCACGACAGCAGCTCGCGGTGAAAGCCGGCATGATCGCTCGCCGTCGACAATCTGCTCGCCGTGAGCGCCTGCCACGCGGCCTCGACGCGCTCTGCGTTATGATCCATGATGTCGCGATGGGATTCCGCCTCGCCAACATCGCCGGACGAGCTGCGCTCGTCTCCGGCAACCACTACACCGACCTTGCCACGCACTCATCGGGTGCACTCGGGCCCGACCCGATGGAGGCGCTCGCACGGCCCGACCTCCTCGCCGAACTCTCGGCGGGGCTCGACGACTCGTCGGTCACGGGGCTGCTCGCCGACGTCGTCCTCGGCCCGCCCGTACCGCGCCCGCAGAAGTCGTTCGCCGTCGGCCTCAACTACCGCGCTCACGCCGCCGAGGGTGGAATGGAGGTGCCCGACAGCCCGCTCGTGTTCACGAAGTTCCCGTCGTGCATCGTCGGCCCGACCGCCGACGTCGAGCTGCGCAGCGACGGCTGCGACTACGAGGGCGAACTGCTCGTCGTGATCGGCAAGGGCGGCAAGGACATCAGCATCGCCGACGCGTGGGACCACGTCGTCGGCCTGACCGTCAGCCAGGACATCTCCGACCGACCGGCGCAGTTCGCCGCGAAGCCGCCGCACTTCGACCTCGGCAAGTCGTTCGACACGTTCGGCCCCATCGGCCCGGTGCTCGTGTCGGTCGACGAGATCGCCGACCGCGACAACCTGCATATCGTCTGCGCGGTCAACGGCGAGGTCCGTCAGGACGACACGACGGCCAACCTGATCTTCGACGTCCCGACGCTCATCAGCTATCTGTCGCACATCACCACCCTCGTCACCGGCGACATCATCTTCACCGGCACCCCCGACGGCATCGGAGCCGCCCAGGGCAAGTTCCTCGCCGACGGCGACGTGATCACCACCACGATCGACGGCATCGGCACGATGACCAACCGCTGCGTCCGGGTCAGCGATCACGCCAAAGTCGGTACGTGATGTAACGATCGGTGTCTGACACCGTCGTTACATCAGGAGACCACATGACCGCAGCACGCCCGACCCAACCGCGCATCGAGCCGATCGATCTCGACGACGTCACCGACGACGAATTGCGCACGACGCTGGCCGGTGCGCTCACTCTCGGCGGGCGGCCCCTGAACATCTTCGGGGTACTCGGGCACCATCCGAAACTGCTGAAGCGGTTCAACCTGTTGGGCGGGTTCATCCTGAACAAGGGGTTGATCCCCGAGCGTGAGCGCGAACTCGTGATCCTGCGCATCGGGTGGAACGCTCGGGCCGTGTACGAGTTCGGCCAGCACACCGTGATCGGTCGCCGCTGCGGCTTGACCGACGATGAGATCGTCGCACTCACGAAGGCACCCGGCTCCCATGAGTG
>DASQFE010000030.1:0-5513 GCA_035633295.1 Ilumatobacteraceae bacterium
TGGGAGAAGCACCTGATGTTCTGCGCGGCGCTGGCGTTCCCGCTGCCGCCCGAGATGCCGTTCGCCGCGCTGGTCGGCGAACTGATCCCGCAGTTCTACGGCGCTCACCCCGACTTCGACAAGATCGACTGGTCGACGGTGCGCTGGACACTCGACGGCGAGGACTTCGTGCCCGACATGGAGGCGTCCCTCGGCGACCAGGGCGTCGGCCACAAGTCGCTGCTGCGCTTCTGGACACCCGGCCTCGACGGTCTCGGCGAGTCGGGCGCCTGATCGCTTCGACACGATGACCTACAAACTCACCATCGAGCCGATCGAGGAACTGGTCGACGTCGCCGACGGCCAGACGCTGCTCGACGCATCTCTGCGTGCGGGGGTGTGGCTCCCGCACGCGTGCGGCCATGGGCTCTGCGGCACCTGCAAGGTGCAGGTGCTCGAGGGTGTCGTCGACCACGGGAACGCGTCGCCGTTCGCGCTGATGGACCTCGAGCGCGACGAGGGGTACACGCTCGCCTGCTCGGCGACCGCGACGTCAGATGTCGTGATCGAGGCCGATGTCGACGAGGAGCCCGACGCGGTCAGCCGCCCGGTGCGTGACTTCGTCGGCACGGTGTCGCGGCTCGACCACCTCACCGCGGACATCCTCGGTATCTGGATCAGCGTCGACGAACCGATCGAGTTCCAGGCCGGGCAGTACATCAACCTGCACGTGCCCGGTGTCGAACGCCCTCGGGCGTTCTCGATCGCCAGTAGCCCGTCGAGTGAGAAGGAGATCGAACTCCATGTCCGCCTCGTCCCCGGCGGTGAAGCCACCCCCCGGCTGCACACCGAGCTCGCCGTCGGGGACCAGGTCCACTTCTCTGGGCCATACGGGCGGTTCTTCGTGCGCCGATCGGCCGGCAAGCCGATGCTGTTCCTCGCGGGCGGGTCCGGTCTGTCGAGCCCCAAGTCGATGGTGATCGACCTGCTCGAGACCGGATGCGACCAGCCGATCATGCTCGTCCACGGCGTGCGCACCGCGAGCGACGTCTACTTCGCCGAGGAGTTCCGGGCGCTCGAAGCCGATCACGCGAACTTCACCTACGTCCCGGTGCTCAGCGAACACGATGCGACCGCGGGCGAGTGGGATGGCGAGACCGGCTACGTCAACGAGGCCGCAGAGCGCCGGTTCGACGGGTCGTTCAAGGGGATCTCGGCATACCTCTGCGGGCCTCCGCCGATGATCGAGGCGTGCATCCGTTCGCTGATGAAGGGTCGCCTGTTCGAGCGTGACATCTTCACCGAGAAGTTCGTCACCGCTGCCGACGGCGAGGCCAGCCTCGCCCGGAGTCCGCTGTTCAGGAGGCTGTGATGAGCGACCAGACCAACACCCATCGCTGCACGGTCGTCGACGGTGACACCTCGGTGAGCTTCGACGTGAGCGACGGTGGCCGACTCCTCCACGAGATGATCGCCCACCGGTGCACTGCGATCGCTGTGGGATGTCGGGGCGGCGGCTGTGGTGTGTGCAGGGTGCGCATTCTCGACGGCACCTACACCACCAAGCGCATGAGCCGCCGCCACGTCTCCGAGGCCGACGAAGACGCCGGCGTCGTCCTCGCCTGCCGCACGTTCCCATCGTCCGACCTCACGGTGTGCTGCGAACCCGCATCCGTTCCGACCTTGTCCTCTGCCTGATCGCTCGCGATCAGCAGACGACCTTGTCCTCTGCCTGGTCGCTCGCGATCAGCAGACCATCAACCAATCCAACACCGTCAACCGATCCAACACCGTCAACCAATCCAACACCATCACCGAACAACTACACGAGGGGCATACACCATGGCAATGAACGGAGTTCTCCGTCCAGGTTTCATCCAGATCCGAGTCCTCGACATGGACGAGGCGATCGTCCACTATCGCGATCGGCTCGGTCTGCACCATGTCGGCACCGAGAGCGACGGTCGCGTCTATCTGAAGGGCTGGGACGAGTTCGATCGCCACAGCGTCATCCTCCGCGAGGCCGACGAGGCCGGCATGGACGTGATGGCGTTCAAGGTGCTCGATGAGGCCACGCTCAACGAGCTCACAGCGAAGCTCGAGGCGTACAACGTCACCGTCGACCACATCGAGGCAGGCGAGCAGCCCGGTATCGGCCGCCGCGTCGGCTTCGAGATTCCGAGCGGTCATCGCATCGAGTTGTACGCGCAGATGGATCGATCCGATTTCGGACCGCAGATCGTGAACCCGAACGTGTGGCAGGAAGAGCCAAGGGGCATGGGCGTCACTCGCTTCGACCACGCACTGCTGTACGGCCCGAACATCGAGGCGGTCACCGACCTGTTCTGTGACGTGCTCGGATTCCGGTGTGCCGAACAGGCCGACCTCGGACCCGGCGGCATCGCCGTTTGGTTGACGTGCTCGAACAAGGCACACGACATCGCGTTCGTCACCAACCCCGAGATGGGCCGGTTCCACCACGCTGCGTTCTACCTCGAGACCGTCAATGACGTCACCCACGCCGGCGACATCATGGCCTACTACGACATCACGATCGACGTCGGCCCGACCCGTCACGGCATCACCCGCGGCCAGACGATCTACTTCTTCGATCCGTGCGGCAACCGCAACGAGGTGTTCGCCGGCGGCTACACGTACTACCCCGACAACCCGATGCGCACGTGGACGCCCGACCAGATCGGCAAGGGCATCTTCTACTACGAGCGCGAACTCAACGACGCGTTCCTCAGCGTCTACACCTGAGCGCTGCCGGCCAGCGCCAGGTCCCCCCATCGAAAACAGGGAGCAGTGAGTCGATGCCATCTCGATCACCCATCGAATTCAAGAACTTCATCGCCGGCGAGTACCGCGTCGGTTCCTCGGGCGCCACGTTCGAGGATCGCTCGCCACTGGACGGCTCGGTCATCGGCACGGTACACGAGGCGTCGGAGGTCGATGTCGACGCTGCAGTGTCGGCTGCTCGGGCTGCGCTCGTCGGCGAGTGGGGTTCGATGCCGGTGAACGAGCGAAGCGCCATGCTGCACGCGGTGGCGAACGAGATCGATCGTCGATTCGACGACTTCCTCGCCGCCGAGATGGCCGACACCGGCAAACCGGTGTCGATCGCCAGCCACATCGACATCCCGCGCGGCGCGGCGAACTTCCGCGTGTTCGCCGACGTCATCAAGAGCGAACCGACCGAGTTCTTCATGACCGATACCCCCGACGGTGCGGGCGCGTTCAACTACGGCCTTCGTCGCCCCAAGGGTGTCATCGCCGTCGTGTGTCCGTGGAACCTGCCGCTGCTGTTGATGACCTGGAAGGTGGGCCCGGCGTTGGCGTGCGGCAACGCTGTGGTAGTCAAACCGTCGGAGGAGACTCCGGCAACCGCGACGCTGCTCGGCGAGGTGATGAACGCCGTCGGTGTCCCCGCCGGTGTCTACAACGTCGTTCACGGCTTCGGTCCCGGCTCGGCCGGTGAGTTCCTCACCAGTCATCCCGATGTCGACGCCATCACCTTCACCGGAGAGACCCGCACCGGCCAGGCAATCATGCAAGCTGCCTCGGTGGGCTTGCGCGATGTCTCGCTCGAGATGGGCGGCAAGAACCCCGGCATCGTGTTCGCCGATGCCGACCTCGACGAGGCGGTGGCCGGTACGGTCCGCTCTGCGTTCGCCAACTCGGGTCAGGTGTGCCTCGGCACCGAACGGGTCTACGTCGAACGGCCGATCTTCGACGACTTCGTCTCCCGGCTCGCCGCTGCGGCGGGCGAGATGACCATTGGTGATCCGACGGACCCGGTCACCGAGCTCGGACCGCTGATCAGCCACGAGCACCGCGAGAAGGTGCTCGGCTACTACCAGCGTGCCGTCGACGAGGGTGCCACCGTGGTGATTGGCGGCGGTGTGCCCGACGTCGGCGACCGGTTCGCCAAGGGCGCGTGGGTCGAGCCGACGATCTGGACCGGGCTCCCCGACGAT
This sequence comes from Ilumatobacteraceae bacterium, assembly GCA_035633295.1. Taxonomy (GTDB): domain Bacteria; phylum Actinomycetota; class Acidimicrobiia; order Acidimicrobiales; family Ilumatobacteraceae; genus Sva-07. The sequence continues at coordinate 3,960 of DASQFE010000030.1, forward strand.
GCCAGCGTCGTCAGGGAGGAGATTTTCGGGCCGTGCTGTCACGTGCGCCCGTTCGACACCGAGGACGAGGTGGTCACCCTCGCCAACGACACTCCCTACGGCCTGGCCGCCACCGTCTGGACGAGCGACCTCCGCCGGGCGCACCGGGTCGCCGCCCGCCTCGACGTCGGTCTCTGTTGGGTCAACTCGTGGTTCCTGCGCGACCTTCGTACGTCGTTCGGTGGCATGAAGGCATCTGGCATCGGCCGCGAAGGCGGCGTGCACAGCCTCGAGTTCTACACCGAAGCCAGCAACGTCTGCGTGAAGATGTGAGCGACGTGAAGAGCGTGTCTCCCGACACCATCGCCGCGGCTGCCGACCAGCTCCGCGACGCCCACGAACGGCATGTTGTCTGCGCGCCGGTGGCCGACCTGCTGGACGGCGCGTCGGTCGACGACGCGTACGCCGTGCAGGAGGTGAACACCGAACGGTGGTTGGCCGATGGGCGACGTCTCGTCGGCCGCAAGATCGGACTCACGTCGACCGCCGTGCAGAACCAGCTCGGCGTCGACCGCCCCGACTACGGCATGCTGTTCGCCGACATGGCCGCCGACGAGGGCGGCGACATCGACATCGGTCGGCTGCTGCAGCCTCGCGCTGAGGCGGAAATCGCGTTCGTGCTCGGGCGTGACCTCCCCGATCCCGACACGACGGTGGCCGAGGTACTGCGGGCGATCGAGTTCGCGGTCGCTGCCATCGAGATCGTCGACTCTCGGATCGCCGACTGGCGCATCGGCATCATCGACACCGTCGCCGACAACGCGTCGTCGGGGATGTACGTGCTCGGGTCCACGCCGGTGGCACTCGGATTGTTCGACCCGGTCATGTGCGCCATGGTGATGGAACGCCGCGGCGAACCGGTGTCGGTCGGCGCCGGTCGGGCCTGCCTCGGCAGTCCGATCAGCGCTACGGCCTGGTTGGCGCGCACGATGGCCGCCGTCGGGCGCCCCTTGCAGGCCGGCGACACCGTGCTCAGCGGTGCGCTCGGCCCGATGGTTCCCGTTGCACCAGGCGACGTGTTCGAGGCCCGAATCTCGGGGCTCGGCTCGGTCACAGCCGCATTCAGCGCAGCATCCACGGAGAACGACTCATGAGCGACTCATCGAATCAGACATCGCTCGCTGAGCTCGCCGAACGCGCCGACGAGGCCGCTCGCACCGCCACGGCCATCGCCCAGTTCACCGACACGATCGAGCTCGGCGTGGCCGACGCCTACGCGATCCAGGCGCTCTCGGTCGGCCGACGGCTACAGCGCGGCGAACAGATGGTGGGCATCAAGATGGGCCTGACGTCGCGCGCCAAGATGATCCAGGTCGGCGTCGACGAGGTGATTTGGGGGCGCCTGACCGACGCGATGCGCGTCGCCGACGGCGACACCCTTCGTCGTGGGCGCTACGTGCATCCTCGCGTCGAGCCGGAGATCGCGTTTCTGATGGGAGCGCCACTCGCCGGCCGCGTCAGCGGTGCCGAGGCGATGGCCGCGGTCGCAGCCGTCGCTCCCGCCGCCGAGATCAT
>DASQFE010000031.1:0-16995 GCA_035633295.1 Ilumatobacteraceae bacterium
CGCCAACTGCGAGCGGTGAGACCTCGGGCCCGGCGTCGGCGTCGGCGTCGATCTCGGTGCTGTCGGCGAGTCGGACTCGGTATCTCCAGGCGGCACCGAGGTACCGGCGGGCCGTCACGACGGAGTTCCCGCCGTGCGACACGGTGAGGTCGTGCGGGCGAGCCATCACCACGTGGCCCAACTCACCGGGGAGGAATGACGCTTCGCCCAGGAACCGGGCCACGAACCGATCGACTGGTCGCTCGTACACCTCCACGGGTCGACCGATCTGTAGCACTCGTCCGGCCGACATCACCGCGACCCGATCTCCGAGGCTCAGGGCCTCCTCGCGATCGTGCGTGACCAGAACTGCGGCCGCCTTGCGTTCGCGAAGAGCAACGACGATGTCGCTTCGTACGTCGTCGCGCAGCCCCGGGTCCAGGCTGGCGAACGGCTCGTCGAGCAGCACGACCGCGGGATCGGGCGCGAGTGCCCGCGCCAAAGCGATGCGCTGCTGCTCGCCGCCCGACAGCTCGTGCGGGTACCGCGTGCCGACGCCTGGCAGCCGAACGAGTTCGAGGAGCTCGTCAACGCGGCTGGCACGCGTTCGGCGGTCCAGGTGGCGGAGCCCGAACGCGATGTTCTGCGCAACGCTGCGGTGGGGGAACAGCGCGTGGTCCTGGAACACCAGCCCGATGCGTCGCCGTTCGGGTGGGAGGCCCGTCACGTCGACGCCGTCGAGCACGATTCGCGCGGATGCAGCGCCGTCGAGGCCGGCGATGATTCGCAGGAGGGTGGACTTGCCACACCCGCTCGGCCCCACCACCGCGACCAGCTCGCCATCGTCGACGTCGAACGACACGTGATCGACCACGTCGTGATCGCCGAGACGCCGGGTTGCATCGCGGACGGACAGTGCAACGACGCTCACGACACCGTCTCGGCGCCGTGTTCGAGTGCCCACAGCAGCACCACCACCATCACCATGCCGATGGCGACGATGGCGAGCGACGGCACCGCCGCTTGCACCCAGAGGCTCTCTGAGGTGGCCTGCCACACCCAGATCGGCAGGGTCTCTGTGCCGAACGGTCGCAGCAGCAACGTGATCGGCAGCTCCTTCAACGTGTCGATCGCCACGAGCACGGCCGCAGCGATGATGCCGGCCGCGGCAAGTGGCAATTCGATACGCGTCGCCACACGGAACCGTCCGGCGCCGAGCGTTCTCGCGCTGTCCACCATCGATGGCGACACCTTGCCGACACTCGAGTCGATGCCCTGATACGCAACTGCGAGGAAGCGCACCACGAGGGCGTAGATCAAACCGACCACCGACCCGACGAGCAGCCATCCGTCGGGCAACCATCCCGTTCGGTCGAGGGCCGCCAGCGTCACCAGCACGCCGATCGCCACCACCGGGCCGGGCACGGCGTAGCCGAGCGTGGCGACGCGCGCTGTGATCGCACCGCTCGCGCGGTTGCGGTTCAGTCCGATTGTCAGGAGTACGCCAAGCACCAGACACGCAATCGTCGCAAGCGCGGTGATCCGCAGCGACGACATCAGGTGGAAGCCGAGGTCACCGGCCACGGTTTCGGCCTGTCCGCTCCCCTGCGCTTCGACGGCCCACGTGACGAGCCGGATCAGGGGCAGGGCGACGGCGATCGAGAAGACGCTCCACCCGGCGATCATGGCAGCCGCGGCGCGCCGGCCCCGGAGACGGTGGATCTGCAGGCCCACCGTCGTGCCGCTCTGGGTGTAGCGGGCTCGGCCTCGCATGAGGCGCTCGGCCGCGATCAGGAAGATCGCCACACCGATCAACAGCACCGAGAGTTCGGCGGCGGCGTTTCGGTCGCCGGTGCCGAACCACACCCGCAGCACGCCGTCGGCGATCGTCGACACGTTGAACAACCGGACCGTGCCGACGTCGGTCAGTACCTCCATACCGACCAGCGCTGCACCACCGGCGATCGAGGGCCTCGCCATCGGCAGTACGACGCGCCAGAATGCTTGCATGCGGGTGCATCCCAGGGTGCGGGCGACGTCGACCGCTCGTTGCGACTGCTCGCGGAACGCCGCCCTGGCGAACAGGTACACATAGGGATAGAGCGTGAGTGTCAGCACGAGCGCGCACAGCCATATCGAGCGCACTGCACGTGCGCCGAGAGGTTCCTGCAGGGTGTCGAGCCAGACGAACCCGAGCACATAGCCGGGGATGGCCAGCGGCACGACCAACAACCAACCGAGCAGCCGGCGGCCGGGGAACTGGTACGCCGTGACGAGCCACGCCAGGGCGGTGCCGAGCACGATGGTGCCGGCGAGCACCATGACGAGCAGCGCGGCTGTGTCGCGGATCATCCCTGGCAGGCGGGTCTCCCACAGTTCGAGCCAGACATCGGTGCTCGGTTGGACGATCGACCACACGATCACGAGCACCGGAACCGCAACTGCGACCGCAATCGCGGCGATCACGATCGAACCCGCATGCTGACGCAGCGTGGCGGCGTCGGTCATCGGCTCACTCGTAGCCAGCGGCGCTGAGCAGTTCCACCGCGGCCGGCTGGAACTCGCCAAGCTGCCTGACTGCTGCGCGGTCGGCGACGAATTCGCCCCAGCTGGCCACCATCTCGTTCGGTTTCACGGTTGGATCGGCGGGGTACTCGAAGTTCGCATCAGCGAATGCCTGCTGGCCGTCGGTTGCCAGCCATTCGAGCAGCGCCAATGCCGCCTCGGGGTTCGGTGCATTCTTGGTGACTGCCGCAGCACTCACGTTGACGTGGGCACCACGGCCTTCCTGCTCGGGCCACACGATCTCGACCGGGAACTCAGGGTCGTCGGTCAGCAGGCGACCGAGGTAGTAGGTGTTGGCGATCGCAATGTCGCATTCGCCATCTGCGACCGCCTGGTAGATGTCGGTGTCGCTGTTGATGTAGAGCGGATCGTTGTCGACCCACGACTGCACGATTTCGCCGGCGCGCTCCTCACCCTCGGCAATGATGAGGCTGGCAACGAGCGATTGCGTGTAGGGGTGGGTGCTCGGACGCAGGCAGATCCGGCCGTTCCAGGTCGGGTCGCCGACGTCGGCGTAGGTGGTCGGCGGAGTGTCGACCCGCTCGCTGCTGGCGATGATCACGCGGGCCCGTTGGCTGAGCGCGAACCAGTCGTCGTTCTCGCTGCGCAGCTCCGCCGGGATCGCCGAGGTCAGCGCCTCGCTGTCGACCGCCGCGAGGACGCCGGCATCTGCCGACAGCTCGATGTTGGCGGCATCGGCGGCCATCAGGAGATCGGCGGGAGTGTTCTCGCCCTCGGCGACGAGCCGTTCGCGCAGTTCAGGGTCGTTGCCCGTCGTGAACCGCACGTCGATGCCGGTGTCGGCGGTGAATGCATCGAAGACGGGCTCGATGCCGTAGTGGCGTCCGGTGTACACCGTCACCGTTGGGTTGTCGGTGGACGTTGTGTCCGTGCTGCCGGCCCCATCGGAGCCTCCGCAGGCGGCGAGGGTCAGGGCGCCGATCACGATCGCGCTTGCGGCTCGTGTTGCATGCCTATAGGTCATAGTTAGGTGAGCCTAATAGGCGGGGTAGTCGGGGACCAACCGCCGTCATCATTGTCATCCCTCACTGTCGTCACTCACTACCACCACTCCCTGTAGACCTCACTTCGGACCTACGCTCCGGCGATGACCGGCGATCACGCACATATCGGTGTCATCGGGGCACTCCCCGAGGAGGTCGATCGCCTGCATGAACTCCTCACCGACGAGACGATCACGGAGCATGTCGGTCGTCGATTCCACAGCGGGCGTCTCGGCGAGCAGCGCGTCACGCTCGTGCAATCACGTATCGGCAAGGTCGCTGCGGCGGTGACCGCATCGACGTTGATCCGCGACTTCGCCATTGACGCAATCGTTTTCACCGGAGTTGCCGGAGCGCTGTCGGACGATCTCCGCGTCGGTGACGTTGTGGTGGCGAGCGAGCTGATCCAACACGACCTGCAGGGTCCGCCCGAGTTGTTCGCCCGTGGCGAGATTCCGCTCCTGAACGTGATCGAGTTGCCGACCGACGATGCCTTGACGGCGGCGGCTGTCGCGGCAGCGAACGACTTCGTCGAGTCGGGGTTCGGCAACATCGCGACCGGTGAGGCACTGGCGAACCTCGGCATCGACCGGCCGACCGTTCACGTCGGCCAGATCACCACCGGCGATGAGTTCATCCACGGTGACCTCAAAGAGGTCGTTCGCTCGCGAACTCCGGACGCGATCTGCGTCGACATGGAGGGCGCCGCAGTCGCCCAGGTGTGCCTCGAGCACGGCGGGATTCCGCTGTGTGTGATCCGTTCGATCTCCGATCTGGCGAGCGGATCGGCGTCGGTCGACTTCCCGCTGTTCCTCGACACCCTCGCCCGGCACTACTCCGCCGAGATCCTCACCCGCATGTTCGCCCTTGCATCTGGGGTCAGACCCCTTTTGTGACACTCACCGCGATGGTGCTCGTCATGGCTGCGCGACGTCGGGGAGGGGATCCTTGTTCCCGCAATAAGCTCATCGTCGTGGCCTCCGAAACCGACTTGACGGCGTTTCCGACGCTCACGGCCCCGCAACTCGAGCGTCTGTCGGCCTACGGAGACGAGCACGAGGTCACCGCCGGCGAGTCGCTGTTCGTCGAAGGCCAGCGCCACTACGACCTGATCGTGATCCTCGACGGCGAAGCCGACATCGTCTATATCGATGCCGGCACGGTCGATGCGAGTACCGGCCCCACCGCCGCCGCCGACAACGAGACGATCATCGCCACACACGGACCCGGCCGGTTCCTCGGTGAACTGAGCCTGCTCACGGGCCAGCGCAGCTTCCTGCGGGGTCGGATGCGCAACGATGGCCGGGTCCTGCGGATCAACCAGGGTGAGTTCCGCCGCCTGCTCGCCAGCGATCCCGAGATCGGCGACATCATCTTCGCCGCCTTCGTGGCCCGGCGGGAGATCATCCGCGGTGGCGCCGGAGCATCATCGCTGCGCATCATCGGCTCGCGTTACTCCAGCCGCGCGCTCGAACTGCTCGGCTATGTGCAGCGCCAGCACCTCGCCTACCAGTGGATCGACCTCGACGGCGATGACGCCGAGGGTGTGGCTGAACTCCTCGCGGGCCTCGGTGTCCGTCCGGTCGAGACGCCGGTCGTCGTCTCGCGTGTCGCAGTCCTCCGCAACCCGACCGTTGGGGAACTCGCGTCCTACCTCGGGCTCGTGTACGAACCGACGAGCCTCGAACTGCTCGACGTCGTGATCATCGGTGCCGGACCCGCCGGGCTCGCCGCTGCCGTCTACGGCGCGTCCGAGGGACTGAAGACGCTGCTGATCGACCGTGTGGGCGTCGGCGGGCAGGCGGGGACGAGCAGTCGCATCGAGAACTACGTTGGGTTCCCCTCGGGTATCTCCGGTGGTGAACTCGTCGAGCGGGCGGCGCTGCAGGCCCAGCGACTCGGCGCTCAGATCACGAGCCCGTGCACCGTCACCGCGATCGAATCGGTCTGCGACGGCTACCGCCTCACACTCGGCGACGGCGCAGTGCTGATGGCCCGGGCGGTCGTTGTCGCTCTCGGCGTGCAGTACCGCAAACTGCCGCTCGATCGCCTCGCCGACTTCGAAGGTGCCGGCGTCTACTACGCCGCGACCGATCTGGAGGCTCGCGTCTGCGGCCCGAACCCGGTGACGGTGATCGGCGGGGGGAACTCGGCCGGTCAGGCGGCCGTCTTCCTCGCCCAGCAGGGGGCGTTCGTCACCATCGTGATCCGGGGTGACGATCTCAGCTCGTCCATGTCGAGCTACCTCGTCGATCGCATCGATGCCTCACCGTCGATCACGGTCTCCGCCCACACCGAGGTGACCGAACTCCACGGCGACACCCACCTCCAGGAGATCACGCTCACGAACAACGAAACGGGCGCGGCGAGGCGTCAACCGTGCGTCGGCCTGTTCTCGTTCATCGGCGCCGTGCCGTTCACCGACTGGCTCCAAGGCTTCCTCGAACTCGACGACAAGGGGTTCATCCTCACCGACACCGATCTCGGTGACGTTGTGTTCGATCCGCTGCCGTTCGAGACCTCCCGTCCCGGCGTGTTCGCCGCCGGCGACGTCAGGTCCCGCTCGATGAAACGTGTGGCCGCGGCGGTCGGCGACGGCTCGAGTGCGATCCGATCCGTCCACCAACGCCTGGCCGCGACCGCCGCGGTCTGAAGAACCACTCGACGCGGGCGTGCGGCTCGACAAGAATCGTCGAGTGCCCTGCCAACATCTGACGTCGATCACTGCGACCGAACCGACCAGCTTCACCGGGTGTGAGGACTGCATCCCGATCGGCGGGCGTTGGCTGCATCTTCGGATGTGCATGTCGTGCGGTCACGTCGGATGCTGCAACGACTCGCCCAACCGTCACGCAGCGGCGCACTTCGACAGCGCCGGTCATCCCGTGATCCAGTCGTTCGAGCCAGGTGAGCACTGGGCGTGGTGCTACGTCGACGAACAAGCGGTGCCCGACGTCGGCGTCGACCTCGATCGCTTCCATCACTGACGATCAGCGCGTCGCAACGACCGCGCCTCCCCGGTCGGCAGAGGCGTAGATCGCATCGACGAGGCGATGGGCGGGGAGTGCCTCGCTGAACGGGAGCGGCGACGGCTTCGCGTCGTTGATGGCGTCGATGAACGGCGTGAGCGGATTGAACATCGCACCGCCGGGGACGATGGCGATGTCGTCAGCCCGAGCCGTACCACTGTCGATGCAGGTCTGTGCGAGCGCTTCTCCCTGGAGCGACTGGACCGGTTCGCCGGTGAACTGCCAGGTGAGCGGACCTTCGGGCGTGCCGTCCATCAAGAGGTAGAGGTTCTCGGAGAACAGCTCGACGTTGCGCAGGCTCGGGCGGTCGACGATGTCGTGCCAGATCGACGTGAGCGACGCGACCCCGCCGTTCGTGAACTCCATCCGGGCAACGGCCACGTCGTCGATGAGCGGGTAACCGTGTACCTCTCGGATCGTGCCGGTGACCGAATCGACCGGACCGCACATCCACTGCATGATGTCGACGTCGTGGATCGAGTGCTCGAGCAGCGTGCCGCGTCCGCACCTCGCCGGGTCGATTCGCCAGGTCGATCCGTAGTGGCTCTGGATCGGGATGAACTGATCGTCGCGGAACGACACGGCGAGCAGCCGTCCCGCTCGCGGATCGTCGAGGAGCGTGCGGGCGTGCATGAACTGCGGTGTGAAACGCAGGACCAAGCCGACCTGGTTCACCACCCCGGCCGACTCGACGGTGTCGACCATCCGCTGTGCCACGGTGCCGTCGACAGCGAGCGGCTTCTCGCAGAAGACGGCGAGGCCCCGATCGGCAGCCGCGGCGACGAGTCGTTCGTGCTCAGACGTCCACGTCGTGACGAACACGGCATCGACGCGGTCGAGCAACTCGTCCTCGCCGACGGCTTGGGCGCCCACACGATCGGCGAACGCTTGTGCTCGATCGGCCTCGGGATCGTGGACCGCGACGATGCGGTGGTCGGCCGTCGAATGCTTGAGGAACCAGTTGTGTGTTCTGCTGATGAACCCGGTCCCGTAGAACCCGATACGAACGGTCATGCGTCGTTCACTCGTAGATGAGGCAGCCGTCGTCGAGGTCGGCGGCCGGCAGTGCCTCCTTCTCGACCCAGTAGTCCTGGGTGTGCTGCCATTCGGGCTTGTCGCCGCGCTTGGGCATCAGGTGCTGGCTGCGCATGAGGTATCCGGGGTTGAAGTTCTCGGGATCGATCCACGACCCGGTCTCCATGTCGAGGTCTTCGGGCCGTAGCCGCGGCGTCACCTGGAGCACGCCGAGATCGTCCATGTGATGCAGCAGACGGCAGACGTAGTCACCGATCAGGTCGGCGCGCAGCGTCCAACTTGCCCGGAAGTATCCGAACACCCACACCAGGTTCGGCACGCCGGTGAACATCATCCCCCGGTAGGTGATGGTGTCGGCGTAGTTGACCGGACTGCCGTCGACGGTGAAGGCGATGTCGCCGAGCACGCTCAGGTCGAAGCCGGTGGCGGTGATGATGACATCGGCGTCGAGCTGCTCCCCGGACGTCGTGAGGATCCCGGTCTCGTTGAACGTCTCGATCTCATCGGTCACGACCGACGCCTTGCCGCTGGTGATGCCCTTGAACAGGTCGCCGTCGGGAACCATTGCGAGGCGCTGCTGCCATGGCCGGTACTTGGGGGTGAAGTGCTTCTCGACGTCGTAGCCCTCCGGGAGTTCCGCGGTGACCAGTCGGAGGAGTTCATCGCGCACCATCTCGGGGAACTCGAACGACAACTTGGTGATGTCGGCCTGGTCTTTGAGCGCTTTGCGGCGGACGATCTCGTGCGTCCACTCCTCGGGGATCTCGAGATCGCGGAGCATGTCGGCGACCTCGTTGACGTTGGGACGCGAGACGAAGTAGGTCGGCGACCTCTGCAGCATGGTGACGTGCTCGCACTCGCCGGCGATGGCGGGAACGAGTGTCGCCGCCGTCGCGCCCGAACCGATGACGAGCACCTGTTTGCCCGCCAGGTCGATGTCGTTCGGCCAGGTCTGCGGGTGGACGATGCGGCCCTCGTAGCTGTCCATGCCCGGCCACTCGGGCGTGTAGCCCTTCTCGTGGCGGTAGTAGCCCTGGCACATCCAAAGGAAGTTGGTGGTGACCTTGATCGCCGTTGCGTTTCCGGTGACCGGATCGGTGCGAGTGCCGTGGAGGGTCCAGACGTGGTCGGCGCTCGACCACTCGGCTGATGCAATCGCGTGGTTGTACCGGATGTGGTGGCCGAGATCGTTCTCCTCGATCACCTCCCCCATGTACTTCAGGATCTGGTCAGCGGTAGCGATCGGTGGCCCGATCCACGGCTTGAAGCGGTACCCGAAGGTGTACAGATCGCTGTCGGAGCGGATGCCCGGGTACGTATGGGTCAACCAGGTGCCACCGAAGCTTGCGAACTTCTCGAGCACGACGAACGACTTCTCCGGATACTGGTCTTGCAGGTGATATGCCGCGCCGACACCGGAGATCCCGGCCCCGACGATCAGCACGTCGAAATGCTCGGTGGTGGGGGATTGGGGTGCGTCGAGGGTGCTTCCGGTCAGGGTCATCACCTCCCATGTTTGCCGACCAGGCGGGCGTTCCCGTAACCGCGCATCGCTCGGGTGTCGGACAGCAGGTGCAACATCGGCGACACTGGGGCGGTGAGAATCGATTGTGCTGCCTATGTCGACGGCTGTCGGCGTGAGTTCGACCCGGACACAATGTCGATCGACGACCCGATCGTCGACGGGGGCTTCGTTTGGTTGGGTCTCCGGGTGCCCGACGAAGCGGAGTTGCAGCGCGGTCTGACGGCCCTCGGGATCACCGGGGTGTCGCCGACCGAAGTGCTCACCCCTCATCGGCGGCCGGTGCTGACCGTCGAGGGAACAACCGTGCAGGTCGTGCTGCGCACCGCGGCCTACGAGGACCGCAACGAAACCATTGCGCTCGGTGAGATGACGCTGCTCGTGACATCGCGAGCCATCATCACGATCCGCCACGGCCAGGCCAGCCAGCTGGCTTCGATGCGAGCGTCGCTCGAGCGCGACCCTGTTCGGCTCCGCCTGGGGCCGTCGGTTGTGGTCGCCGCAGTGATCGGGCTGGTGATCGACGACTACGGCCCCGCGCTCGACGGATTCGAAAACGACGTGATCGAGGTGGAGCGTGATGTGTTCTCCGACACGCACCGCCAGCCCGTTCAGCGTCTCTACCGGCTCAAACGCGAAGTTCGACGGATGCTGGTGGCGATCGATTCGCTCGACGATCCGCTTGCTCGACTCATTCGCGTGCGAGGGTCGCAGCTGCACCCCGAGGTGCTCGCCGACCTCAATGAAGCCGAGGATCAGCTCGACCGGGCAGTGACTCGCGCGCACTCGCTGTCGGGGCTACTCGATGCCGCGCTGACCGCCAGCCTCACGCAGATCACCGTTCGCCAGAACGACGACATGCGCAAGATCAGCGCCTGGGTCGCGATGGCAGCGGTACCGACGATGATCGCGGGGATCTACGGCATGAACTTCGACAACATGCCCGAGCTGGCCTGGGAGTTCGGCTACCCGCTGGTGCTCACGCTCACGGGCGTCGCCGTTGCCTTTCTTTACCGCCAGTTCAAGAAATCCGGCTGGCTGTAGCGGTCGCGCCGCGAAATCCCCCGTTTGCGTTGCAGTTCGGTTGGGACGGGCCAACGGAACTGTCACGCAAACCGTTCTGGGTGCTTGGCATGACTCATCTGCTGGGGGTTCGGTAGCGTGTTGCGATGGCTGACATCACGGTCCGGAAGGTCAAGTTCGAGTTTCCCGATGAACTCGATGATGTTCTGCCGGGCGACGACCTCGTCCGCGAGACCTACCTCGTTGCGTTCTCGCTGACGATGCCCTACCTCGAGCCGTATCTGATCCGGACGTACCGTTCGGTGGCCAACGACATCACTGATCCCGAACTTGCAGCCGACGTCCGCGAGTTCATCGGCCAAGAGGCACAGCACTTCCAGAACCATCGCCGGATCAACGAGATCATCAAGGGCCAGCTCGGGCCACACACGGCAGCGAAGTTGCAGGCGGTTGAGGATCGCCTCGACGCGGACTATCGCCGCTTCAACGTCGAGAAGTCGCGTCGGTTCAACCTGATGTACGCCGAGGGTTTTGAGGCGATGACCTGTGCGATGGCGATGACCATGTTCGAGGAGGCTTCCTCGGGCACCCGCCCCGGCTCGGACCGCTTCGGGGCATGGCAACAGCTGTGGGCATGGCACGCCGCCGAGGAGATCGAGCACCGCACCGTGGCGTTCAACGTGTACGAACACCTCGAGGGAAACTGGACCTACCGTGTCGCCGGCTCGCTGAGAGCGCAGGCGCACTTCCAGCGGGCGGTCGACGACATGCAGCGCATCTTGCTGGCATCGCAGGGCGCTCCGGCCAAGCATCACGTCCCACCGTGGCTCCGCAACGGCCGATCGCGTTACCTGGCCACGTTCAAGCCGAGCTACGACCCGGCCGATCTCGAGGTCAACCCCATGGTGGCCATGATCCTCGCCCCCTACACCGCCGCCTGATTAGCTGTTTGCGTTGCAGTTCGGTTGGGACGGGCCAACAGAACTGTCACGCAAACCGCTCTGTTGCGCAAACCGCTCTGGGTTGGGTTTCCAGCCTGGGTTGCAGAACACGTAACCGAGGCGGTCGCGCCAGCGGCCGGCACCCTTCACATCGCGGGCGATGTCGGCGAATTCGTGGAAGCCGACGCGAACCGGGTTGTAGGTGTGGATGTTCTTGGTGAGGCCGTACTTGATCCGGCGCACCTCGGGCTCGAAGGTGCCGAACAGCCGGTCCCACACGATGAGGATGCCGCCATAGTTCTTGTCGAGGTACTGCGGGTTCGCGCCGTGATGCACGCGGTGGTGTGATGGCGTGTTGAACACCGCCTCGATCGGCTTCGGGAGCCGGCCGATCACCTCGGTGTGGATCCAGTACTGGTACAGCAGGTTGATCTGGCCCGCCTTGATGACGTGATGGGCCGGAATGCCGAGTAGCGGCATTGGTAAGAACACCCAGGCCGTGAGCCAGCCCGACCACGGCTGACGTAATGCCGTCGACAGGTTGTAGCGCTCGCTCGAGTGATGGCTCACGTGGTTCGCCCACAACAGGCGGACCTCGTGCATCCACCGATGATCCCAGTAGTAGAGAAAATCCCACGCCACGAGTGCCACCGGCAGCGACCACTTGGTTGCGCCGATATCGGCAACGCGGCGCTTGAACACGAAACGGTTCACCGCCGCGATTCCACCGGCGATGGCGAGATTGACCGCGACGTTGCCGACCAGCATCGACAGGCTGGCGCTCGTGTCGCGACGTTCGTAGCCCACGGGCACCAGCGGGTCGGCAGGCAGCCGATCGTCGGAGAGTTGCGCAGGCGACGCATCGTCGAGGTCGCCGAACTCACGAAGGTCACGGCGTGCGAGCACTCGTGCTTCCCACACCATCGTGCCGATGAACGCCGGGACCGACAGCAAATCGACGGTGTCGATTGGGCGAGAGTTGAGGGTCTTCACGCCTCTCAGTCTCGCAGGTCGTGTTTGCGTCACGCTTTCGTTGGCCCGTCCCAACGAAAGTGTGACGAAAACGGGAAGGGAACGGGGGTGCAATGAGTAGGTTCGCAGTGTGAGCGAGAACCGCAAGTTTCCCCAGTCACGATTCGCGCCGCCTCCGGGTGCAACAGAGATCCTGCTGGTGCGTCACGGCGAGTCCGCTCCGCACGTCGACGGCGAGTCGTTCGACCTCGTGGGTGGCCATGGTGACCCGCCGCTCGCTCCCGGAGGCGTCGAGCAGGCGAAGCTCGCCGCGCAACGGCTCATCGACACCGGCGAACGGATCGCCGCGGTGTACGTCACCACGCTCCAACGAACCGTCCAGACCGCAGCGCCGCTCGTCGAGCGCCTCGGGCTCACGCCGATCGTCGAAGCCGACCTCCGTGAGGTGTTCCTCGGCGACTGGGAGGGCGGAGAGTTCCGCAAGCGGGTTGCCGACGGCGACCCGCTGGCGCAACTCATGTACGTCGAGCAGCGCTGGGACGTGATTCCCGGCGGCGAGCCCGCTCATCAGTTCCGCAACCGGGTGCAGCGTGGCATCGAGCGCATCGCCGCTGCGCATCCCGACGAACTCGTCGTCGCTGTCGTGCACGGCGGTGTCATCGGCGAGGTGATGAACATCGCAACAGGATCGACCGGGTTCTCGTTCACCGGCGCCGACAACGCCTCGATTACCCACATCGTCGTTGTTGCTGCCGATCGATGGGTAGTGCGCTGCTGGAACGACACCTCGCACCTGAGCCCCACCTTCAGCACCGCCGCCCAACCCCTGATCTGAACATGAGGCGCGGGTCAGGCAGACCCCGCATCTCCACCGGAGCGTTTCAGGCGGTGCGGTCGGGGCGCCAGAAGCCGGCAAGCAGTGCCACCCCACCGCCGATGCCACCGATCGCAGCGATCAGTAATCCCGTCGTGCCGGTGAGGTCGTCGGTCAGGTCGAGGGCATGGTCGAGCGACCAGGTGCCCGGCCCGATCGCGCCGATCGCAAGGCCCACGATGCCGAGTGTCATCACGTACTCCCAGCCCTCGCCCGGCCGGAAGATGAAGAAGCCGTTACCGCGGTGATTGATCGCCCAGGCGACGAACATCACCCCGACGACCCCGGCCGCAGCGAACGGCGTCAGCAACCCCACGATCAACGCGAGGCCGCCGCCGATCTCGGTGATGCTGGCCAGCCAGGCGTGCAGTTTCGGCGGCTTCATTCCCATCGAACCGAACCACCCGGCCGTGCCGTCGATGTTCGGGCGGATGTGGTTGACGCCGTGGGCCAACATCACCGCACCTACTCCGCATCGTAGGAGCACGAGGGCGAAGTCGATGGCGTCGGCGTCAGTCATGCTGTCAGCCTGACAGGTGGTGGGTGGTCACCGTTGAACCCTGCGTAACCTGGCGGTATGTCCTGTCGCATCTTGGTGCTCAACGGCCCGAACCTGAATCTGCTCGGTACCCGCGAAACCGACGTGTACGGAACGGCCACGCTCGAGTCGATCATCGCCGATCTCCGCTCCGCGGCGTCCGAACACGGCGTCGAGATCTACGACGTCCAATCCAACAGTGAGGGCGCACTTGTCGATGCACTGCAGGAGGCCCGCACCCGTGCCAACGGTGTGATCTTCAATCCGGGCGCCTTTACGCACTACAGCATCGCGCTGCGCGATGCGATTGCATCGATCTCGGTCCCGGTTGTCGAGACTCATCTGTCGAATGTGCATGCTCGCGAGGAGTTCCGCCACACCTCGGTGGTGAGTGCCGTTTGCGTCGGTGTTGTCGCCGGCTTCGGTGCCGATAGCTACCTGGTCGCGTTCGAGGCGCTCCGTCGTCACCTCGCCCACCAGGCCTCGCCCACCGTCCGTTCCGACTGAGCTGCGCGCCGCCTTCGTTCGAACAGAACGCGGCCTGCTTGTGCCGCACGGCACCCCGATGGCCCCTGGAGAACGGTTGTGACGGGCCGATACTTCTGCCGTGAGTTCCTTCGTCATCGATCCGCCGCGAGCCGACGCAAGCGAGTCGATGCGATTCTCTGTACGCGTCGGGCTGCTCGTGGTTGGTTCGTTCACGATTGCAATCGCCGTGGCCGTCACGCTGTGGAACGGACTCGGGCCAGGCCCACTCGATGTGTTCATCGGTGCGGTGCGTGTCCGCTCCGGGCTTGCGCTCGGGCCGACCGTGTGGCTCGTGGTGGGGTCGATGATCGGGCTGTCGTGGTTGCTCGGGCGACGCCCAGGACCGGGAACACTCATTTCGCCCGTGATCGCCGGCGCGGTGATGCAAGCCACGGCCACGATGCTCGAGCCGGTTGGTGTGCCCGACTCGTTGGCCGTGCGGATCTCCATTCACCTTCTCGCCGTTGTCACAATCGGGCTCGGCGCGGGTGCGCTGATCGTGTCACGCCTCGGCGCTGGATCGGGAGAACTCCTCGCTGCGGCAGCGTCTGATCGCAGCGGACGGTCCGAGCCTCGCGCGCGCATGGCGATCGAGTTGTCGTGTCTCGTGGTCGGTGTTGCGCTCGGCGGCCCCGTCGGGCTCGGCACGATCCTGATGGCGTTGACGATCGGTCCCGCTGTGGCCGTTGGTCATCGGATCGTCCACGTCGCCGTGACGCAGGTGAGTACGCAGTCGCCGGCCTACGACTCGACGGCGTCGCCCGTCGGTTGAGTCAACTCGCCGACCACGCGCGCACATGTCCCCGGTACGGGCTGTCGGAGCGTTGGTCGTCGATGGGCGCCGACTCGTAGTACGGCGTGTCGCCACAGATCGTGACCCGTTCGACGCGGCGGAGGTTCGGCCAGTAGTCGGACACGGCGTAGTGCTGGCAGGAACGGTTGTCCCAGAATGCGATCGAGTTCGCTTCCCATGCGAACCTGACCTGGTACTCGGGGAACTGAGCCTGGGCGTACAGGATCTGGAGGAGCTCTGCGCTTTCATCGGGGTCGATCCCGACGATCTCCTGCGTGAAGGCCTCGTTGACGTAGATGCCCCGACGGCCTGTCTCGGGGTGGGTGCGGATGACGGGATGCTCGGGGTTCGGGTACAGCGCTTCCATTTCTGCGATCTCGTCGTCGGAAGCACCACGGATGCGTACCCCGACCCGGAAGTGGGCGAAGTCGTGGCGGGCCACACGGCCCTCGACTCGCTCCTTGATCCGTTTCGGCAACCCCTCGTACGCGGCATACATGTCGGCGAAGAGGGTGTCGCCCCCAACCGGCGGCGATTCGAGACAACGCAGGATCGAGCCCAGCGACGGCTGGAGCCGCCACGTCACATCGGAATGCCAGCTGTTCTCGCGTCCGGGATGATCGGCGTCGTGCGTGATGGCGAGCACTTCGGGGTAGCCGGGCTTGTTGGTTGCGAACGGGTGGACTTCAAGTTCGCCGAAGCGGCGGGCGAAGGCCAGGTGTTGGTCGGTGGTGAGGGCCTGATCACGAAAGAACAACACCTTGTGATCGAGTAAGGCCTGCCGAAGAGCGCTGGTGATCTGGTCGTTCAACTCGTCGCGGAGATCGATCCCGGCGATCTCGGCACCGATGGTCGGCGACTGCGGCGTGATCGTGATGCCGGTCGTTGCGTTGCGGTCGATGACGGTCATGGTGGTCCCCTCGCATTGTGTCCTGTCGCAAGTGTGACAGGTGGCGATCGTTGCGAGCGGAGCGCGCCGACTTCGTGGCAGACTGTTGCGATGGCAAGCAACGACCTGGTTTTCGGAACCGAACGCGATGGGGACCATCCCGATCGCGACGACGAGTGGGCACGCATGCGGGCCAAGCACATGCGTTCGCCCGCCGATCGCCCGTCGTCAACTGCGCGTGGCGTGCATCACCAAGCCCTGATCTCCTCCGACGTCGAGCGGACGATCGACTTTTATCAGGGCCTCCTCGAGTTCCCGCTCACCGAGCTGTTCCAGAACCGCGACTATGTGGGCTCGACCCACTTCTTCTTCGACATCGGCAACGGCAATGCCCTTGCCTTCTTCGACTTTCCCGGACTGGGCCTCGAGGAGTACGCCGAGGTGCTTGGCGGCCACCACCATCTGGCGATCTCGATGGAACGTGGCAACTGGGAACGCATCAAGGACAAGCTCGAAGTCGCCGGGGTCGCGATGCACGTCGTGGCCGACACGTCGATCTACTTCATGGGCCCCGACGGTGAACGCATGGAGTTGATCTCCGATCCCCTTGGCGAGATGTACGGCATGTCCGTGATCTGACCTCCCGAAACCCGAACGCCCGAAAAGGGGAGCTGGTGCTACGGAGCGATGAGCTGGACGTCGAGCTCGAGGGCGATCTTGTCGGCGATCATCACCTTGTCACCGCCGAGCGGCACGTCGAACGTGATGCCGAAGGCCTTGCGAGAGATCGACCCGGTGGCGCTGAAGCCGGCGCGGGTCGACTGATCCATCGGAAACACCGAGGTGCCGAAGAACTCGACGTCGAGTTCGACCTGCTTGGTGATGCCGTTGACCGTGAGGTCGCCGGTCAGCGTGAACTCCTCACCCTGGCCGGTGATGCCGGTGGAGACGAACGTCATCGTCGGATTGAGTTCGGCGTTGAAGAAGTCGGCCGAGGCGAGGTGTGCGTCGCGATCAGCATTGCCGGTCTTCACGGTGCCCATCTCGATCTCGGCGCTCACCGAACTCGAGGTGAGGTCGTCGCCGACGACGAGGCGGGCGTTGACGCCATCGAAGCGACCACGGACCTTCGAAAGCCCGAGGTGACGAACGACGAACCCGACGGTCGTGTGCGAGGGATCGGCCGTCCAGATGCCGGCGGCCAATGGGAGCGTTGTGGTGGTGACGGTGTTTGTCATAGCAATGATCCTAGAGGACAATAGTTGTGATCACAACTAAATATGAGTTTCCGATGAGCGAACGC